>JAUMAI010000411.1:0-17195 GCA_032116775.1 Pirellula sp.
AGCTTGCCGCATTCGTCGCTTCCAATCTCTTCAACAGCTCTTCATGCATAGGCGTCGGCGCTAATTCGTAAAGACGCTTTGCGTTGCGAGCCGCCTCGCTCGTTTTTCCTAATCGCTCTTGAAGCAAAATTAAGGCTAACCAAAACCCTGGCTGAGCCTGATCTCGATCGACGGCGCGTTGCAACCGCTGTTCTGCTTCTTCGTTCTTACCGTCCAGGTATAAGGCTAACCCGAGCCGATATTGCAAAGCCGCATTGTCCGGCAACATATCAGCATCCCTTCGCAATAACTGCAACTCGTCACTGCGCAACTGCTCAATCTCGGAATTCATCTTGGTAAGCATCTCAGCCAATTGCGGAGATAGACCATTTGGATCAGAGGACGCGCTGGATGCTAATTGCTCGACCCTTCTCCCCAACAAGGCCGCAAGATTTGCTCGCCCACCCGAGCTCGAAGGCTCGAGCCTGATAGCCGTTCGATAATTCTGTTCCGCCTGACTATCGTTACCCAGTTGCTCATCGAGCGCTCCAAGCGTCAAGTGAGCCCCGGCCCGATCGCTGTCATAGTTCAATCCCGTACGATACTCTTCCAAAACCTTTGTCAGAACCTGATCATCGGTTCCATTGAGTCGAGTAACCCCATTAAGCACCAACACTCTCGCGGCCTCAATTCGCACCGATCGCACTGGATCGCGCAGCAAGGGAACTAAACGGCGGGTAAGAAGATTAGGATCACCGTTTCCGTCATGTGCAGCAGCCGCAGCGGCACGCACCAAAGGATGCTCATCTTCTAAGCTTCCGCGGGCTAGCTGAGCCGCTGTCTCTGGCCCCAAGCGCACAGCTTCTCGCAGTGCAGTTGCACGGGCAATGGCTGGCTGCTGCGGCCCAGCTCCACCTAACAACCAACGCAATTGCTCCACTGCATCCGCACTCTGCTTTCGAGCAGCGTAGAGCGCTTCACCAAAATGCCGATCTTTCTTCCTGTTAGCTCCATACCATTTTTCACATGCATCATCGCACCATTGATTGACCTTCCGCAATGCATCGCCAACTTCCTTGTCTCCCTGCTGTGCAGCTTGCATCCAGTCTTGATAAAGCGGCAACCTCGCCTTTTTCTCAGCCGACAAGCCACCCTGGTCGAGATGACAGCTCGCGCAACTATTAGGTGTTTCGATCTTCTGACTTAAATCTGGACGAGGAATACGGAAACTATGATCTCGACGAGGATCAATAGCCATATAAGTTGTTTCCAGCATATGACAATTCACACAGCTTGCCCCAGGGGTACCAGGCTTATGAAAATGATGCGCCGGTGTATCGTATTTACCGGATGGATGCTGATGGCAAGAGGTACAGACTGCGTTACCATCATGCTTCAAGCGTGATGTGTGCGGATCGTGACAGTCAGTGCACTTAATTCCCTTGTGATACATCTTGCTCTGCAGAAATGAGGCGTGAATATAATCCTCATCTTGTTGCTGACCATCAGCGTAAAAAACGCCTTCCAACAAAGCTTGATCTGAATAGTGATCGAAATAGTTTTTTGTTGGATCAAAACCAGGATAAACCGTCTCTCGTCGGGCATGACAGGGCGCGCATGCTTGAATCTCTTGCTCTGCATTATTTTTGAGTTTTGCTAAACCAAAACCGCGCTTTGCATCCCAAAAGAAAGAATTACGTTTTGCTAATTCGACATGCACACTACCAGGCCCATGGCAGGCCTCACACGACACGTCTATCTCATTGAAGGTTGTGTGATATTGATTCTTGACGACATCGAAATTTTTCTTCAACTCGGTGCTATGACAATCTGCGCACATCGAGTTCCACCGCTGGGCAACGCCAGTCCAATGAAGAGGGTCGTCTGGCTTGAGCGGATCCTTGACATCTGGCGGATCAAGATAAAACCACTTTTTATTGATCGTATCCCAAGACTCTCGCAAAACCTGTAATCGACCAAGCTCGGCTTCTCCTTCCGCGCTACCTACAGACGGTTTGTCGAACTCAACCATATACTGTTGCAGAGGCTCAACTCCAAAGACATACTTCACCTCAAACTCACCTTTTTTTCCGTCGGGTCCATCAGTCTGAACCATGAAGCGATTTCCATCACGGTACATGCGCGACTTTGTCCCATGGTGATCGAGCGAGATGTTATCGAAATCGGCTAAGACAGTCTCAGCAGTCGCCGTCGCCATAGCCAAGTCGTGATGTGAACCTTGAAACTGTTGCGACTGTTCCTGGTGACACTGTATACAACTATCGCGTCCAACATAGGTCGCGTTAACCGTTTCAGGCAAACTCCAGTTATAGTCATAGATCAGGTAAATCGCCCCGCCGACTATGATAAGAGCAACTGTTGCCAGGGAAACCGAAGTAAATTGAAAACGATTCAAGAGATGCACCGCCCAAACAACTTGAAGCCCCCACACGGGGATTACAATAAACAAGAGATTTCAATTATGGAGCGTCTTTCCGCGAGCATCAACCGATGAACCGACTACCGCTCGGAGAATCCGCCCGATTTGTGATATTACACCACACCGTAGATCCATTATCGGGTCGGGTAGATCACTACGACTTCATGCTCGAAAGCGGAATGTCGTTCCTGACCATGGAAATACTCGAACTCCCTACGAAGGGAAAATCGATATCAGCTCGATTACTTCCGAACCATCGACTTGAGTATTGGGATATCGAAGGGCCTATCAGTGGAAACCGTGGTTCAGTAAGGCGTATTTCTCGCGGGCTCTATCAAACATTAGAACTTAGCCCACGACACTGGACGATTACGTTAGCCTCACCCGAAATCTCCGCTCGTCTACGCCTAGCTTTTCCCGAAGCCAGTCTTGCCAACCAACCCATTAAACCTCAAAGCGAGGACAAGATCTCTATTGAGGTACTTGAATATCACTCAGATCTATCCAACACAAACTAACTCGTATTTTTACTTTTTGGTGCGCATCGCACGATGCTTGAGCATATTGGCTACCAAAGCAGTCCAACCGGTCTGATGACTTGCACCCAAGCCACGACCATTATCGCCATGGAAGTATTCGTAAAACAACACCAAGTCCCTCCAATGCTCATCATGCTGATAGCGAGGATCCTCACCATGGCAAGGCCTCACGCCCTGTTCATTCGGTAGGAATAAGGAGATGAGCCGCCGCTCAATCTCGTCCGCAACCTGCTGTAGTGTCAGCATGTTGCCGGAACCTGTCGGACATTCGATCGTAAAGGTGTCACCATAAAATTCATGGTAGATGCGAAGCGATTCGATTATCAAATAGTTAAGCGGAAACCAAACTGGCCCTCGCCAATTACTGTTACCACCGAACATGTACGTATCACTTTCCCCTGGCACGTACGCCACTTCATTTTTCTGTCCGCCCATTTCAAACACAAATGGCTTGTCGCGATAGACGGCCGATAGCGAACGTATCCCATGTGGGGATAGAAATTCGTTTTCATCAAGAAGATATCCCAGCAAACGTTTAAAACGTTCAAAGGATGGGATAGCCAATAATTGCATACCGTACTTTTGATTCTCTGGGCAAAGTCGCTCCAAATAAGTCATATGCTCAGACATACCTGACTTATTAGCCAAGAACCATTGCATGCGACGATGAAATCCTGGCAGCTTGTGGATCGTTTCCTCTCGCAACAGCACAGGAGTACAAAGCGGTATCAGTCCCACCAACGACCGCATTCGTAATGGAACACTGCTTCCATTTAAAGATAAATGGTCATAGTAAAAACCATCCTCCTCGTCCCACAAACCGGTACCATGCAAGCTATTCATCGCTTCGGCAATCATCACGTAGTGCTCGAAGAATTTGCTGGCCATATCACCATAAGCTTGGTTCTCAGCCGCCAACTCCAAAGCCATGCGTAACATACAGCCGCAATAAAACGCCATCCACGCTGTACCGTCGGCTTGATTGAGCATGCCACCGGTTGGTAACGGTTTACTGCGATCGAAAACTCCGATATTGTCCAAACCCAAGAAACCGCCGCTGAAAAGGTGCTTGCCATCCGTGTCCTTGCGATTGACCCACCATGTAAAGTTCAACAACAGTTTCTGAAACGTTCGGGCCAAGAACTCAGTATCGCGCTTTCCAGGCTCCCCACTGGCCAGGTAAACATGGCCGCAAGCCCAAGCATGTACCGGCGGGTTCACATCACTCAAAGCCCATTCATAAGCGGGAATCTGCCCATTAGGATGCATGTACCATTCGCGCAAAAACAGTATTAATTGCTCTTTGGCAAAATTCAAATCCAGCTCTGCCATCGGCAACATATGAAAGGCCGTATCCCACGCTGCATACCAAGGATACTCCCATTTATCGGGCATCGATATTATGTCGCGATTGAACAGATGATTCCAATCACTGTTTCGGCCAGTCTTCCGAGCTGCGGGAGGAGGTGGCGCATATGGATCACCATTAATCCAAGCATCCACGATGTAATGATAAAATTGCTTGGTCCACAATAGCCCGGCGTAAGCTTGCCTCATCACCGCTTGCTCAGCAACGGTCAGCTGGTTTGGAATTCTTGCCGCGTAAAAGTCATTAGCTTCCTTAATGCGAGCAGAAAACACATCCTCAAAGCCAGCACCACGAACCTCTTTTCCACCAAGGCTTTCCTCAGTTAGGCGAAAACGTAATTCAGCATGTCCACCGGCAGGAATCGCTAACAGGTGATAAGCTGCCGCTTTTGTACCTCGCTGCAGCGGATCAACAGCTTCAGTTTCTCCATTGACCACAAAGCGATGAAAAGCATCTTTGAAATACTTCCCAGTGCTACTGACTCCTGGATGGATCTTCGGATTGGTTTCATTTTCAGTAAATAACCAAGCAGGCTTATCACCATCTAAAGTATCGTCGACCTGGAAGCTATAGCGCCCAAGAGTCTGCTGTTCGACGATAACTGCACCATTCTCGAGCCATAGTCGCGGCTTTGGCGCACAGCCCTCATGCGTACAATCCCATGTCCAGGAATTCCGAAACCATAACTGAGGTAAAACATGCAACGCAGCAGGTAACGGCCCGCGATTAAAAATCGTCAAGCGAATTAACAAATCATCTGGCGCATCTTTTGCATACTCAATGAAGCAATCGAAGTAGCGATTCTGCTCAAAAGCTTCCGTATCAAGTATCTCGAACTCAGTGGCTGTTCTAGATCTGCTGCGATTTGTTTCTGTGAGCAGTTTGTAGGGAAATTCAGTCTGAGGGTACTTATAAAGCGCCTTCATGTAAGAGTGCGTTGGAGTGCTATCCAGATAGTAATAACACTCTTTCACATCTTCGCCATGATTGCCCTCTGGACCCGATAAACCAAACAACCGTTCCTTCAGAATAGGGTCGCGTCCGTTCCAAAATGCGACGGAGAAACAGAGTCTGCACTGACGATCGCAGATCCCTAATAACCCATCCTCTCCCCAGCGATACGCGCGCGACCGCGCATGATCATGCGGAAAATAGTTCCAGGCATCCTGGTTTTCTGAGTAGTCCTCACGAACAGTCCCCCATTGACGCTCTGACAGATAGGGACCCCAGCGTTGCCAATTCTCCGTACGGCTTCTCGCTTGGCGCAAACGCAAATCCTCAGCCGACTGATGCGCCAAAAAACCTGTCATTTAGCCTGCTTCCTCGAACTAAATTACTGAACGTTATTTCGCCCAACTCTTTGCCGGCGATCTCCCCAATCGGAGATAAAAATCAACTCACCGTTATTCCGATTCTACACGCTGATATATCACCAGGGAGTTCCCGAGCCCTATAAACTCTAGCGCAGAAAAGATGGTGGCAAGCCCACATTGATCCTGGACTGCCCAAGCGTGTGAAATCAACATGGGAATTACACGCCCGCAAATTCCCCATGTCGAGACACATCCTCCCTTACGCTCAGCTTAGTGGAAGGATATTTGCCATAGAATCGGCGAATAATATGTGTCGAGTTTTCACCGCCGAGATGCCGCTCCCAACCGTAGCGATGCAATAAACTTGTTGGAATACGTGAATTTTTTACTTGAGCCACAATTGCATCACTGTGCTTAATTTCAGCGATACGATCGAGAATTTTCAAAGCAAGATTCACCGTAGCAACTGTTGTATTTGGGCCGCTGATTAAATAATCGAGTGTCAAATACTTAGGTGCGGACCATGGCTGTCGATAGTAAACTCGACATTCACCACTCGGCAGTGATCTAAATCTTTGATCAATCCAACTCTGCCAAATCGTAACCCGCTTCGGTATCCATCGCCCCCGAACTGCGGAAAACCTTCCATGTCGTACGACAATAACACCACAATGACGACGCAATAACCAATCGGCCTGCATCTCCACTGAAATCACTGGGGCTATTCCAAGACTCAACCAAGTGTCCATCATTCGCCACCAAAGATGAATCGGTCACGTATCCAGCGCCAACTCGTTAACATCACACCCATGGCGACTAAGGCAATCAGCAAAATCGCCAACAGCACGGTGCCTAGTTCAAAGACAGTTGCCGCCCAACGATTCCAGATACCATCCCAGCCAAGCAAGAGTATCAATGTCGCGAAGCAAAGGTAGGGACCAAAGGGATAGTCTTTCTTACCTGTGAGAAACCAAGCAATCAACACGAACAGTAGCGATGTTAGAGGTGCGAGAAAAAACACAAGTAGAGAGGGTTGCCAGCCAATAAAAGTTCCGATCATGGCCATCAACGTCACATCACCAAACCCCATTGCCTCGATTCCCAATGCATTCGACGCAACAATGCGAACAGCCCAGACAATTCCACCCGCAATCGCCATTCCAATCAACGCGCTGATCAATGCTTGCCAGTTTACACTCTTGGTTTGATAAGCCAGGACAATCGCGATGATGCCAATGATCCATAGCAAAACAACGATTACGAACCAGGGACGATATCGAACTAATCTCGCCAAAAAGTACTGGATCGCTTTGCTTATTCCTCGGCGTGCTATCCAACGCCTATCCAATAACCCAAAACACCAACCTGAATAGCAGAATAAAGCAAGCCATAATCCTTGTTCACCGTCTAACCAGCTGCGCCACTCACCCGGAGTACAAGCATGAATAGACGCCAGTTTGGCCTGCAACACATTGCTACGATCCACAATGAATAAGTGCCAGCCTGTTAGATAAGCTGAACCAAGCAAGCCAAGCAAAACACCCGGCACAGTAACCCAGTCTGGAATCAGCTGTTCGTCGAAATCAATAAAGGTTGCCACGCACATTCCCCACAGCAGAAGCGCGTGAGCCAAATACTGAACGTGCAAGGCTGGCTGCATTGCAGGCAACAGTCTTCGAATCGAATTTTGCTGTGGCAATAAACCACCATTAATTTCGAACTGATAGAGCCACACCAAAAAAACGGGCAGACCTATCTCAAGCAACAAAGGTCGTACCCAAAAAAACTTTCCGAACTGCGAATTGAAGCGACGCAATCGCCACCAGCCCACAATGGGAATGCAATCGCTCCAGCAGTAGCTACCCGTATCAGGCTTCTGCTTCGACCACGGACCGATATGACGGTGGAAAAAAGAGAGTTGATAAATTCCCCAATTCACGGCCGCTGCATAAAAGAGGCCGAGAATGGCAATGATGCCAAATCGAAGTGGTAATGGAATATCGAGAATAAAATTCAATTTGACACTTCCTCGCGGCCAAACTGCTGATACCAATCTGCAATTCGTCGCGCAATCTCCCCCAGTGGTGCGCTATCGGTTTCCATAGTTAGGTGAGCCACTTCGCGATAAAGTGGTTCGCGGCGGGCCATCAACGATCGTATTTCCTCTAGCTGTCCAAGATTTGTCAAAGCTGGCCTGCGCTCCGCTGAACTGACATCAGCGTAGATGCGCTTCGCTAACTCTTCCGGTGCAGCGGTCAACCAAACGCAGCGTCCCGTTCTCGCAATGGTCTGGCGATTCTTGGGTCTCAAGATCGCTCCACCCCCCAAGGCAATCACCGAGCTTGGACGCTGGGATAGTCGATCAATCGCAGCCACCTCGCGATCACGAAAGCCCGTCTCTCCATGCTTGTCGAAAATCTCGCGAATTGAGCAGCCTTCGCTCTGCTCGACCTCAACATCGCTGTCGCACCATGGAAGCGACAATAGCTCCGATAGGTGCTTTGCTAGCGTTGTTTTGCCACTTCCTCGGTATCCGACCAAATATAGATGCATGAGAAACCTAAAAGACTTTAGATAAGCTACAGAAACAAGGACGAATATTCCGATTTTAACGAGAGCATGGTCGTTTGGGGTGAGGTAATCGTGTCTCCAGCTCAATCGACCCGATTTCGCCCGCTCGCTATCTGTTCAAAGGTATCTTTCCTTGTCCCTACCTATCTCCCCAACTTGGTTAATTGCCGGAGTCCCCGGAATGCTCCAGTTGACGGGAGCGGCAGTGGAATCGATATCGACAAGTTTCGCCGATCTACTTCGGTCGGACCAAGCGACCGGTGCGGAAGATACGATTTCCGCGGATGGATTTACTAGCTCGAATCCAGTTGAGAATCTACAAGCTTGGGGGCAACGCCTTTTCGATCAATTATCGAAAGCAGGTTTAGCTTCCCAGAAATCGCTCTCCCTCATGCTCTCCAATACCGGTCAACTCTCCGCAGTTGGAGATCCTCATGCGGACCAATTGCTGCAGCAGCAACTTTCACAGCAACCAGCACTCCTTGAGCAACTTCGTTCAATCACAGACCATTTACGTGAACAACTTCAAGGTCCCAGTGCATCGCCGGTCCCCATGACCAACGGCCAATGGAATCTGGACATCGGTCCTGAAAAGACGCATTGGCAATGGACTCCTTAGCCTGGATTTAAGTTCCATACCAACCGTAGTTCGTGGTTTCACCGAAGAAACCGACGGATGCTAAAGAGACGTTTCGCCTTGTTTCGCGTTTTGCCAAGCAAGTCGTATAAACAGTGCATCAGCGAGCTCGATCAGTTTTCTTTCTCTGTCTCCCATCGAAATCAAAGCGCAGTGTAGACCGAGCAGGAGAGCGTAATGAGGTGGCGGGCAGAATATACTGGCAAACCGTACCGGTGTACCGTAATGGTCTCCCGGTTTCACTGAACCATTTATTCACTGAACCGTTTAAGCGCTGGCTTTCTCGTGGGTTGTTGAGCAACACAACCGGCACAATCGCTACAGTCTACGCTCCATTTCCTCCGACGCGTTACATCTTCCGTGGTAGTTAACTCTCTCTAGATCGATTCATGACATAGCTTTTCATGTCAGCTATATCTTTACCTTGCGGACACGAGAGTAGATAAATGTGCGGAATTGTAGGATATGTCGGAAGCCAAGAAGCTTGCCCTTTTCTTTTAACCGGTTTACGACGCCTAGAGTATCGCGGATACGACAGTGCCGGTATTGCGACACTGACATCGAACTACGGTGTTCAATTATCACGAGCAGTCGGTCGTATCGAACGCCTTAGCGAAGTGACTCGCGAACAACCTCATAAAGGCACGTCCGGTATCGGACATACACGCTGGGCGACCCATGGACCAGCAACGGAAGAAAATGCTCACCCGCATCTCGGAGGAACGGGACAAGTTGTCATCGCTCACAATGGTGTGATCGAGAATTATGAATCTCTCAAAGAGCGTTTGATCGACGCTGGGTATCAATTCGCATCTGCAACAGATAGCGAAGTTATTGCCCACTTGATTGCCGACTATCTGAAAAAACTCCCCGCGAATCAGGGTAACGACCAGAATCATCGCTACGTAGAAGCAGTCCGTTTGACATTGACTCAATTGCGAGGAACTTACGGATTAGCCGTCATGTACCGTGAGCGACCAGACCTGCTGATCGCCGCGCGCTGCGGCAGTCCGCTGGTGCTTGGTATCGGTCGAGGTGAACATTTTCTGGCGAGTGATACCTCGCCATTAGTTGGATACACCGATCGTATCATCTATCTTGCGGATCATCAAATCGCGGTACTCACCCCAGATACGCTACAAGTTTTACATCGTGAACAAGGTCGCATTCGTCCCGACGTACAGGTGTTGGAATCGGAAGCAATCGATGTTGCATTGCATGGCTACAAGCACTTCATGCAGAAAGAGATTTTTGAACAACCTGAATCTCTCACCAATGCCATGCGCGGCAGAATTGATCGCGAGAACGCGACGGCACGATTTGGCGGTTTGAATTTAACGACCCAACAACTCCGTTCGACCAATCGAATCATCCTGACAGGCTGTGGCACCAGTTGGCATTCGGCTCTAGTGGGTGAATATCTCATTGAAGAATTGGCTCGCATTCCTGTTGAAGTTGAATATGCCAGCGAACTACGCTACCGTAATCCACCCGTTGATCCGGATACATTGATATTTGGAATAACCCAGAGCGGTGAAACAGCGGATACTCTGGCCGCCTTGCGCGAAATGAAGCGCAAAGGCCATCATACACTCGCGATATGCAATGTGATCGGATCAAGCATCGCACAGGAAGCTGATGGAGGAATCTATCTGCATGCTGGTCCGGAAATTGGAGTCGCTTCAACCAAAGCCTACACATCGCAACTGCTGGTACTATCCATGCTGGCGCTGTACTTCGGACGCTTGCGACACTTGAGCTACGAAGCTGGCTTACGAATTATCGAGCAACTTGAAAATCTACCCAATGTGATTCGACAAACGTTAGATTGCGAACATCAGGTGGCCGAGGTTGCCGCCAAGTATGCTCATGCAACAAACTTCTTATACCTTGGGCGCCATTACAATTTCCCCTCGGCGCTGGAAGGTGCCCTGAAACTAAAAGAAATCAGTTACATCCATGCTGAAGGCTATCCAGCTGCAGAGATGAAACATGGCCCGATCGCTTTGGTAGACGAAAACACACCTTCGGTGTTTATCGTTCCACGCGGCACGGTCTTTGAAAAAGTCATGAGCAATCTACAGGAAGTAAAAGCACGTCGCGGTCCCGTGATCGCCATCGTGGATCATCGCGATGAACGTATCGAGCAGCTAGTGGATGACATTATCGAAATCCCAGCAGTAGAAGACTTCCTGCAACCAATTGTAGCTTCTATCCCATTGCAGCTACTGGCATATCACATTGCGGTGCTACGCGGTTGCGACGTGGACAAACCACGAAACTTAGCGAAAAGCGTTACCGTCGAATAAATGATGCAACATAGTAGTACCCCGACAATTTGATAAACCCTGCAGTTTTATTGCTTCTACAGTTCACTTACATTGAAGGTTTATTGAGCACATGAGTAAGAGTTCCTTGGGATTAAGTTATAGTGCTCGTAAGGCATTGCAAGTTCATGTTGGCGAAACGGCAGGGGCTGAGATTGCTAATTTGATTCAGCGCATGGCAATGCAGATCGAGGAACTGAAGCGTAGCAAAGTGAACATTACTCCGGTCGTCCCTGCAGGACGACGAGAAAAGCTGCGTTCGATTGAGGAAGAAACCTTCTAATTAGGTCGATAGGACTCTGATGAATCGACACGAAGATGGAGCTTGGGTCGACGCGGTACTCTCCGCCATCTCGCGAGCATGTAGAGTGTCTCTAGCTGGTCCTGTTATTAGGAAACGCTGCCCAGGTGGCTGCATTCACCAAGCAGAGATTTGGCAGCCCAAGCGAGGACCAACCTTCTTTATTAAATCTGGCCCGCTAACACGGGCGGATATGTTTCAAAAAGAAGCGCAAGGTTTGCGCGCGCTTGCCCTCTCGAGAACCATCCGCACGCCCGGGGTATTAGCGGAAATTGAGCTACCGGACCACGACTTCGCGGCGCTGGTGTTAGAAGCAATCGAAACTTGCCAGCCGAAATTTCAGGATTGGAGGAAATTCGGCAGCGACTTGGCAAGGCTACATCAGACTGCAACCGCGAATCGATTTGGATTCGATTCCAACAACTATCTCGGTGCTAGCCCGCAAATAAACGATTGGTGCGTGGACTGGCCAACTTTCTTTGGGGAGCAACGCTTGCACGCCCAACTCAGGATGGCACGCGAGAAATTTGGAAAGACCAATTCAGGTTCAGTAACCCGAAGAACTGAACGTTTGATCGCCAACCTTTCTCAACTACTCCATAAGCCGCCAGAACCGGCGGTTTTGCTGCATGGTGACCTATGGAGCGGCAATGTTCTGTTTGATCGTGAAGGCCGCGCGATTTTGATTGACCCTGCCCCTTATTACGGCGACCGCGAAGCGGAATGGGGAATGATTGAGCTCTTCGGTCAATTTCCAGGGACCTTTCGGGAGGGTTATCAGGATACCTGGCCACTTTTAGACGGTGCTGAGGTTCGCATTGGCATCTATCGACTGTATCATTTGCTGAATCATTGGAATTTATTCGGTAATAGCTATCTACTGAGCTGTGAGGATGTCTTGCGGGAATTGGGATACTGATCACTGCTTGACTCTAGCAGACAATAACAAGAAGCTCCTGCGAACTAAGAATCGTGAAACAAGTCATTGCCGTAGTGCGTCCCTACCTGGCTGAAAAAGTGCTGGAGAATCTAAAAAAGATTCCGCTGGAAGCGCTTACGGTGAATGAAGTGAAGGGATACGGTCGGCAAAAAAGTTACCTCGACCAATATTCCGAAACAGAGTTCGCACTTGCTTTTCTCCCCAAAGTTGAAATCTCGGTTTGGGTAGAAGATAAATACGCCGATGAAACCATTCGTGGCCTTGTCGAGGTAGCAAGGTCTGGACGGATGGGTGACGGAAAAATCCTCGTTGTTCCATCTGTAGCTTGTTACGATATCGGTGCACCAGACGAGACCAACCCGCCATCGCGATAAGGTTGTAGATTGCTGACAGTGGTTTTGATGCGTGACAATCTTCCAACGCATTGATTCCTTAGAACGACATTGAGGTGATGATTGATTGGCTCAGCGGAACGCATCCTGGAGACTCATGATCTCAGCAAAAGCTATGGTTCGGTGCGAGCGTTAGATCGATGCTCACTTTCTGTTGAACGCGGCCAAGTCTTCGGATTGCTAGGACCTAATGGTGCTGGCAAGTCTACTTTATTGCGAACTCTACTTGGCTTCCTGCGTCCTACTAGCGGCAGTGGGCACATCTTGGGGTACGACTGTGCTACGCAATCTGTATCCGTTCGACAGGTGACAGCTTACCTCCCTGGGGATGCTCGTTTGTTTCGTCAGATGCGAGGACATGAATGCCTTGATTTCTTTCGATCGATGCGTCCGAAAGTAACTGCACAACGATACCAACTACTAGCTGACCGGCTGGAACTCAACCTAGATCGGCGGGTGGTGTTCATGTCGACGGGTATGCGACAGAAGTTAGCGATTGTCGCAGTGATGAGTAGCGACGTTCCATTGATCATTCTCGATGAACCCACCGCGAATTTAGATCCAACAGTTCGCAGCGAGGTTTTGCAACTCGTTCGAGAAGCACAGCAACGTGGACAGACAGTGATTTTTTCATCCCACGTACTTAGTGAAATTGAAGAAGTATGCGACGAAGTAGTTTTGCTTAAAAAGGGAAAACTTGCGAAGCGACTGCATCTTTCCGAGTTACAGCAGAGCCATCGCTTGTTTGCAAAAGGTGGCCCCATTGCGGAACCAATTCCCCCGTTACTGCTTGATAAAATAAGTATCGTACGTCAGGCGAATCGGGAAATCGTCCTCGATTTACAAGGCGATTTGAGAGATCTTCTGCCGTGGCTCAGCACGCAACAGTGGCAGCAAGTAAGAATTGAAGCACATGGTTTAGACAGCGTTTATCAGCAGGTCCACCCACCGTTATCTCTGAGTACCGAAAACAAACACTCGGTTTCAGTGGAGACCTCCCTATCATGATCCACGCTTTAATCAAGAAGTACTGGAGCGAGAGTTGGTTATTGTGGACTGCGTGCGCGTTGGTCCTACCATTTTTTTGCTGGATGCGCATTTGGATTGTCGCACAATTTGAGCTTTCGCGACTCGAACCGCTTCTCGATCAACTCAAACCCTTCGAAAAATTCTCACCAGTCCCCGTCTCACAGTTTTTGACGTATGCGGGTAGCATCGCAATGACGTACGACGAACCGGTCGTGATCCTGTGTGTTCTGGTATGGGCAATCGCACGAGGCAGCGATGTTGTCAGCGGCGAGTTAAATCGCGGAACCATGGAAATGTTGCTCGCGCAACCCATTACCCGTCAAGGTATTATTCTTTCCCACGGTCTAGTTTCCATTATCGGATTATTCTTACTTTGCTTGCTCGTTTGGGTTGGAATCATGCTCGGCATTGAAACGCTGAGCATACGAGAAACACCGCCAGCCTCAACCTTGCGACTACCATGGCTATCGATTGATATACCCATCGATAGCTTAAGTGGTAACAAACGAGAACTAGAGCCTATTTGGGTACCGCTGAAAGATAAAGTTGAGTCGACTCTCTACCTGCCACCCACTCTGAATCTTTTCGGTTTTGGATATTTCGTTTTTGGCTTAAGTGTCTTATTAAGCTCTATGGATCGATATCGCTGGCGTACGATTGGAGCGGTGATTGGGATCTACATTTTGCAATTCATGCTTTACTTGCTCGGCAAATCGACACCGACGACCAGCTGGGCACTGAACTTAACCTTTTTCAGTGCCTACCGTCCCGATGACATTGTGCGAGTGAGTTCCATGCAACCAGAGGTAGCTTGGGGATTACTACACTTCGATACGGCGCAGCGATTGGTTGGTCTTGGCCCACTCGGCTATTCACTCTTATTAATCGCCTGTGGTCTCACTTTCCATTTGATTGGAAACCGGATCTTCAGTCGTCGCGACTTACCGGCACCTCTGTAGCCATCTTTCTCGAGCGGTGAAGAATGCCGAGCGGAAGTAAATAATCTTGTGCAATCGTCTTGAATGATTCGCGCGAGTGCGCTCGTAAGCAAGCGACTATAAATCGCCCGAGCGAACTGGAACACTACTCGCGAGATTCGTTTCCGATGACAACGCGCCTCGGTTGCTGCTGCGAGCCGCAGTGAAACGCCCCTAATCCCCAGATCATATCCGAAGCATCTAATGGAACGATCACATGCTTTGGAAACTGTTCTTTCAGAATTCCTACAGCTCGCTCATCAGCAATTCGATGATTAAACGTTGGCACCAGCACGATCCCGTTTGCGATGTAGAAGTTACAGTAGCTTTCGGGAACGCGCTGTCCATTAATCCAGCGGGGCGGTGGGGTCGGCAGATCAATGATTTCCAAACGACGCCCCCGTGCATCAAGACTCTCTGCTAGCTGTTGCTTCATCGAGTTAAGGCTATCGATGTTGGTATCAACCTCGAGCGAACGAGTGGCTACCACAACACGCCCTGGGGCAACAAAACGGGCTAGCTGATCGATGTGCCCATCTGTATCATCGCCATCAAGCTCGGTCCCATCGAGCCAAATCACTGCCTCGACTCCCAGCATCTCTTTCAAATGCTCGGTAATCTGTTGCTGACTTCGCGCTGGGTTACGACTTGGATTGAGCAAGCAGGATGAGGTAGTAATCAAAGTTCCTTGGCCATCCGTTTCCAAGGCTCCACCTTCGCAAACCAAAGGCGAAGTCACTCGCGGCGCACCGATAGCAGTGCAAATACGAGCCCCATTTTGAGCATCTTGATCAAAGGGAGGATACTTCCCACCCCATGCCGTGTAGACCCAATGAATACCGACGACTTCACCCGATTGCGAGTCGATGACAAAAGTGGGACCGTAATCGCGCACCCAACAATCATTGGTGGGAAAATCAAATAGTTCCACGTTAGCTACGCCGTCCAAGCGACGATGTGCTTCCTGAGCAGCATCAGAGGGACCGGCCAGCACATGTACCTTTTCGACTTCAGCCAATGTGCGAATGAAACGTTCGAACGCAGCTGGTACGGGTTCCATTCGACCTGGCCAAGTCTTGGGATTATGGGGCCAAGAAATCCAGGTTGCGTCATGGGGATGCCATTCTGCTGGCCAAAAATATCTTTTTGCTGCTGACGGCGTCGGGCTTTCACTCATCGTCGATAAATCGCTTCGTTAGAGGAGCATAGGCATCAATACGTCGATCGCGGAGGAATGGCCAATGCGTCCGCGCGGTATCGATTAACTTCAGATCGCATGGAACGACCACGATCTCTTCCTGCAGATGCTCGGCGCGATGCAACAGATTTCCATATGGGTCACTGACAAAAGAAGCGCCCCAAAACTGAATACTACCTTCGATTCCCACGCGATTAGCGGCTCCAACATACAAGCCGTTGGCAATGGAATGAGACCTCATCATTGTTTCCCAGGCATTATGTTGGCTGGTGCCATATTGATCTTTCTCTTCAATGATCCAACCGATTGCGGTTGGGTACAGAAGAATCTCGGCACCGCGCAGAGCGAACAAACGTGCGGTCTCTGGGTACCACTGGTCCCAGCAGACGCCGACACCGATTTTCGCAAATCGTGTTTTGGCGATAGTGAAGCCCAAGTCGCCAGGCGTGAAATAGAACTTCTCGTAGTACAATGGATCATCTGGTATATGCATCTTGCGATACATGCCGACTAAGGATCCATCGACGTCATAGACGACGGCAGTGTTGTGATAGAGGCCATGGGCTCTACGTTCAAAGATCGAGCCGGTGACGACAACTCCATGCTTCTTAGCAGCAGCCGACATCCGCTGACTGGTTGGTCCAGGAATAGGCTCGGCCCAGGAGAACCTAGCATGATCTTCTGTCTGGCAAGGGTAGGGGGCATTGAAGAGCTCTTGCAAACAAACGATGTTAGCACCCCGAGCTGCTGCGGCGGCGATGCGTTCGTCGACTTTGTCCAAGTTTTCACTTTGCGAAGCTGTGCAAGACATCTGCACCAAGGCGAGTTGAACCACAGATGGATTAGCCACGGTGATCGATACCCCCAAATTCTCTAAAAGACAAACAAAAGTGCCCGACACCTCGAGCGACATCCGAGCCAGCAACCTGGTATTTTGACAGACCAAAGCTGGTTAGATTGGTAATGCTAACGAGTACGCCCCAGCATACAACCCACCCATGGAATTCACGGGATAGAACAGGCCAAAATCATTCACCCGGCAACCCTAGATAGCTGATTACGACCATGAAGATTGCTCCGAATAATACGTCGACTTTGGTCACTAGTTCACTTCCACCTCATGGATATTTCATTACGGGCACCGATACGGAGGTTGGTAAGACGTATCTCTCGGTGGCGATTA
>JAUMAI010000412.1:0-14138 GCA_032116775.1 Pirellula sp.
GTAAGGGTATAGCGGGAGCAAAAAGCGAGGATGAAGATCCAATTGAGCATCTCTTCGTGGCCAGCACGCATGCTTACTTGTTGTTCTTCACCAGTCAAGGCAAGGTTTACTGGCAGAAGGTCTACGACCTGCCTCAGATGGGACGCGACAGTCGAGGACGCGCAGTAATCAACCTCTTAAATCTTGCACCTGAAGAGAAGATCATGGAATGCGTGCCCGTCCGTGATTTCAATCTCGAAGGACATTTCTTGTTGATGGCAACCCGCAAGGGAATCGTCAAGAAAACCCCATTGGAAGACTACAGTCGTCCGAAGAAAGGTGGCATCATTGCCATCAAGCTTCGCGAAGATGATGAGTTGGTCGATGTGGTTGTGACCAAGCCAAGCGATCAGATCGTGTTGTCTACCGCTCGAGGTATGGCGATCCGATTCCAAGAAAGCGATGCTCGTCCGATGGGACGTAATACCTCGGGCGTTAAAGGTATTTCGTTGACCAAGGACGATCAGGTCGTCGGCATGGTCGTAGCAGATCCTACGGCGACGCTTCTGACGATGTGTGAGAATGGTTACGGCAAACGAACCTACTTCGGAGTTGGAGAAACACTGGCACCAGCGGCCGAAACAGAAGAAGGTGTTGAAACGGAAGTGGTGGAAACGGTCGTTGAAGCGGAAGCTGAAAGCGGCGATGACTTGACTTCAGCCAACACCTATCGCACACAACGCCGAGGTGGAAAGGGTGTTATCGATATCAAGACGACCAAACGCAATGGTCGTGTTATTGGAATCGCACCTGTCACCGACGAAGATGAGTTGCTCATGATGACGGCTCGAGGCAAGATTCAACGCGTTGCTGCGAAAGAGATCAGTATTATCTCTCGCAATACCCAAGGCGTGAGAATCATGTCGTTGGATGAAGGTGACTCCGTTGCGGCAATTGTGCGAGTGCCTATCGAAAATGAGGCGGAAGAACTGCCAGTCGCTACTAGCTAAGCTCGTGGTAGTACGAGTGGTTTTTTTCGTCTATTAGAATCTCGCAAAACCGGATCGCCGGTTGAACTTTCAACCATGAAACTAAAAAGCTATCCGGAAGATTTTCGAGTCGAGGAAGTGACCGATGTCACTTCCTCGACCGGCAAGTTTGCCTTCTATCGATTAGAGAAGGAAGGCTTTGGCACCCTCGAGGCAGTGCAGGCCATCGTAGAGGCTTGGGACATTCTTGAGTCCAATGTTTCGTTTGGGGGACTCAAAGATAAGCATGCACAAACCGTTCAGTACCTTAGCATTGAACGTGGTCCACAGCGTGACCTGCAGCAAAAGTCTTTCTCTGTGAAATATCTTGGGCCGCTGAATCGCCCCTACACCTCAGCCGATATTCGTTGCAATCGGTTTTCGATACGACTTCGAGGGATCCCAGAGAGTCATTGCCGTTTGATCGATAAAGCGATCGAGCATTGTCAGAAACATGGGGTTCCAAATTATTTTGATGATCAGCGATTTGGATCACTCGGTGAAACAAAACAGTTTTGCGCTGAGCCGTGGTGTCGAGGTGATTACGAAAGAGCTCTCTGGTTAGCGCTGGCAGATTACAACAGTCATGATCGACCGAGAGAACGCGAACAGAAAAAACTACTGCAAGAGCATTGGGGTGAGTGGGACTGGCTTTCTCAGCAGTTGGACAGATCTCATCGTCGCGATGCCGCGGAAGTGCTAAGACGAAATCCGCGAGACTTTCGCGTTGCTCTTACGATGATTCGACACGATCTACGCAGTCTCTATCTAGCAGCCTTTCAGAGCCATTTGTGGAATGAGTTGCTTGGGCATACCGTGAGGCAATTTTCCGGAGAGAAGACGCCTGTTGTACTGCAGGGCGCTGCTGGCGAATTAGTTTTTCCTGGTGAAGCGAGCGAGGAATGTTGGAGTCAATTGAGAGAGCTCGTTATTCCTCTACCTTCATCCCGAGTGACTCAATGGCCCACAGCTCTTGAGGAACTGTTGCAGGATATTTTGGCTCCTTATTCCCTCAGTCCTAAACAAATACGCATCAAGTATCCGAGGGACACTTTCTTTTCCAAGGGAGAGCGTTCTGCCTTGATGCCGATCAATAATTTGCAGACGCAATGGGATGCTGAACCGTTAGAAGAGAAGCAATCCAATTTGCACTTGGCGTTTGAGCTACCCCGTGGTTCGTATGCCACCCTGTTTATTCGGTGGCTCAAGGCTCTAGCTCAAGCGTAGCCTGATTGGTGTTGATGGTAATCGTGCCGGCGAAATTACAAATCTTGTAGCACAGCTTGAGCGGCCCGTTCACCACTGAGAATCGCGCCGTCAATCGACCGGGTATCACAGTAATCACCGCACTGGTAGATGTTCTCAGCGACTCGAGGTGCTCGCTGGACGGGCTCCATGTTAGAGACGCTTTGATCCGGCAATGCAAAAGGAATGTTGTAGGTTATCAGGTGACGCCAGCGTTCGACTTCATTGCCGAACCAACGGCGTAATTCGCTTCGTACCTCAGCCTGCCACTGGTCTATATCTAGATTTGGAGTTCCTATAGATGTGACAGATATCAAAGTTTGGTCCGCGGGTGCATAGGATGGCTGGACACGGCTAGGACAGCATAGGCTATCGACCACACCATTACCTGTGCCATTTAAGACAAGCACAGGAGCGTCGATAGGGGCGCTGGTAGAGGCAAAATAGGCACAACGTGTTTGGCGGTAAGGAAAAGTCCAGTCGCGTTTGAGCAATCGGGAAGCAGCTGGCATTTCCGTAGCGACAACGATTGCATCTGCAACGAGAGTCTGGCCATTATCTAAGTTGAGAGTATTACCGTCGATGCTCGCCACGGTCGTCTGGGTGTGAACAGAATCTACAGGCAGATGACCGGCAAGTTGACGCGGTATGGCCTCCATCCCTTCCGCCGGTAGCGTTGCGGATCCACGACTAAAATTACTAAAGACAAAGTCAAGCATACGGCTGCTCGTCGAGAGTTCCTTCTCGAGAAATACACCTCCCAAAAAAGGGATAAAGAAACTACGAATCATCGATTCGGAGAAGCCATATTGTTGTAGGCGATCCAGCGTTGTTGTCTGTGGAGCATCGAGCCATAGATGAGGCTCCTTTTTGCTTAAGACACGACTCCTGAGGCTGGCGATTTTGGGGATATCACTTAGGTTACCGGGCGATGAGAAGAGACCACCTAGTGCCAATATTGGGTTGCGCCAAGGGTCTGCGACTTGTGCGAAGTCTTCTTCACGCTTGATAAGACATCCATTGCGAAATGACTTGAGGTTGAGAGCTTGTAAGTTGAGATACTTGGCTGCGTTTGGATAACTGGTCTGATAAACCTGGAAACCACGATCTAGCAAGAAACCATCAATCTGATCCGTTTTGATTCTTCCGCCAACTCGGTCTGTAGCCTCAAGTAATTTCACTTTTTGGCCAGCACGGTGCAGGATCACTGCGCAAGTCAATCCAGCAAGTCCACCACCGACGATTACAATATCCTTAGAGTTCGAGGCCATTATCCAACTCACTGATCAAATTGCTTGAGGCTGACATACTTGCCAAAAAAATTGCTGACTGTGTCCCGTATAGACTGTTAGAATCGGGTAATGCACACAATCAGTCTGTTACCGCTCCCCAGTCCATATGCTATCAGAAAACTAAGCTTGCCGAATGAATCCTACTATGTTGCCAACTAATTTTTTGACTGCTAAATCTTGGCTCGGGTATTGCCTTGCCTTGTACCTTGTTTGCGGTATCAGTTCGCTTTATGGTCAGGAAAAAGCTCAGGAGATAGCTCAGGAAAAACCTGTGGACCTCCGGAAGTACACTAAGCCCATCGTAATTAAGATCGCAGGCCCAATCACGGGTGTTACGGACGTATTCTTTCGTCGAGCTATCTCGCAAGCGAGGGAGCAGAAGGTTGATTTGATTGTCGTGGAAATTGACAGTCCTGGGGGGCTACTCGAAACGTCCCTGTTTATTGCTCATACGCTTCGCGATGTCGATTTTGCACATACGGTCGCCTACATTCCCGATGAGGCCATAAGTGGAGGGGCGATCATCGCTCTGGGGTGCGATGAAATCTGGTTATCGGAGTTTGGACAAATCGGTGATGCGGGGCCTGTCGGGTTCGGTTTGGATGGGCAGTTTCGGCATGCACCAGAGAAGATACGAAGTTATCTGGTTCAGCAAATTCGACAGTTAGCTGAGGCAAAAAATCGCCCACCAGCGATCGCCGAGGCGATGGTAGATATGAACTCCACCGTTTATCGCGTTACACGTACGAGTGATGGCAAGGATTGGTATCTCAATGAGGCGGAACTAAATTCGCTGAGCGACCCCAACGCGTTTGAGAAAAAGGAACCTGTTCTCGAAAGTCGGCCACAGATGTTTTTAACTGTGGGTGGTGCGCGCGCAGTCGAACTGAAATTAGCCAACGCGCTTGCAGCGAATCGAACGGAACTGTTTCGGAAATTGGATAGCACAGAAGAAGTCGATGAACTGAATGTGATCTGGATTGATCGCACGATTTTTGTGCTTAATCGGCCGTTCGTAACAGCGCTGTTGTTAATCATTGGATTGGTAGCGCTTTATTTCGAATTTAGTATGCCTGGAGTTGGGGTGGGGGGCATTGTTTCGCTTCTCTGCTTTTCCATTTTTTTCTGGAGCCATTTTCTGGGTGGTACAGCTGGTTGGTTGGAGGTGGTGCTGTTTTTGCTTGGCATCATTTTGTTGCTGACCGAAATATTTGTTATTCCAGGTTTTGGTGTGGCCGGGATCTCTGGCGTCGCTTTGATCGTCGTCTCTTTGACGATGGCATTGCAGGACTATGGCGTGCCGTCTGATGCGGAGCAATGGAGGCGGACGATTCGCGGATTGATTCTGATTATGGGCACCTTTTTAGGTGTTATGCTGCTGGTGTTCGGTTTGATTCGATACGCGCGTGTTTTTCCTGCCCTAAGAGGAATCACTCTGGAGCCACCCCGTCCAGAAGAAATCGCGATTGAAGAAACGCTATTTACAGATGCTAGCCATAATGTCGATGGTCATGCTTCGCTTCCCGATATCGGAACCCAGGGTATCACCGAATCGGTTCTCCGGCCTGCTGGTAAAGCTAAATTTGGCGAGCGAATTTATGACGTAATGAGCGAGGGTGATTTTGTCGAAGCGCACA
Organism: Pirellula sp.; assembly: GCA_032116775.1. Taxonomy (GTDB): domain Bacteria; phylum Planctomycetota; class Planctomycetia; order Pirellulales; family Pirellulaceae; genus JAFLCP01. The sequence goes on from JAUMAI010000412.1 coordinate 5,182, forward strand.
CTGCTGTCATCGTTGTCAAGAAACAAGCGCAGGTACTCTTGGTTCGCAAGCTAGAGGTGTGAGCAGATATTCCTGTCGCGTGATAAATCGCTTCAGCCAGGAGGTGATAAGATAATGAACTGCAAATGGGAAGATTGGAATCGCACCTGAAGTGGTTTGAAGGCTAGCTGTTGTCTTGAAGAATTTGTCTGAGCAGAGTTGTTGAAAGTTGACTGAGTCATCAGCGCATAGAAAAGGAGGAGTGAAATGACTTCACTCCTCCTTCACCTTCATTGCATCGTCTCTTAGCCTTTTGCTTTTCACCGTCGGCCGTGTAAGCAAACCATTATTCCATCCGATCCCACTCAAATGTTGATTTACTTACCGCCTGGCTGCCAGTGTAGAGCAGTGCAGGTTGACGAAGAACTTACTTTGGCAACAACACTTTGTTGATGACATGCACAACACCGTTTTTGCACATGATGTCGGTCTTGATCACTTCTGATTCGTTGATCAAAACTTTGCCGTCCTTAACAGTTACCTTGATTTCGCTGCCTTCGACGGTCTTGGCAGACTTGACCTTAACAACGTCAGCGGCAGTAACTTTGCCAGCAACGACGTGGTAGGTCAGGATCTTAACTAGCTTAGCCTTGTTTTCTGGCTTCAAAAGATCTTCAACAGTGCCCTTTGGCAGAGCAGCGAAAGCTTCATTGGTTGGAGCGAAAACAGTGAAAGGACCTTTGCTCTTCAGTGTGTCAACCAAGTCACCTGCCTTAACAGCAGCTACTAGGGTCTTGAAGATATCGCCTTCAGCAGCAACTGCTGTATCAACGATATCTTTAGTTGCTTTTTCATCAGCCTTTACGCTGGAAACCATGAACAGCGCCAAAACGCTCAAAACAGCAAACATTCCGAAATTCTTCATACAGCTACACCCATTCCATAAACAATATATGCGGCTTTATCAGGATCGCGACCATCGCGTTTCCGTGTCCTCGCCAAGTGCTTACATCGTAGGAGGCATGGCAAGTGCTAAACGCGAAAAATTTGTGAATAGGGAGGATGGAACTGTCCGAAAACCGTTTTTGCTTAACAGCAATTGACGCTGTTAGAGGGACTTGACTCGCTGCTACCGAATCAAGTTGTGGCACCTTCGATGGGGAAAGCTTGTGATGAAAGAAATTATGCTGAGTGCTGCGTCCCAGGCGCTAAGCGATGGAGCCAGGCGTAAATCATTGCGGCTACGTATGGAATATCGGCTTGATTCTCGATCAAAAGATGGTCAGAACCAGGCAAGGAAATAAAGCTGGTCCCTCGATGTTGACTCGCAAGAGAATAATCTGCCGTCCGAGTCAACTGTTCGATTCGATAGGCTTGCTCGATGCTCACCGTTCTATCGTTTGGCGAATGAAAAACGAGTAAAGGCTTTTTGATTGCTGAGATTAGTTTCGGAAGATCGAATGACTGTAGATCGTTAATCATCTGTTGTTTGATGATGTAATTGCGACCGCCAATTTCTACTTTCCCAATACCATTCTGCGTAATCGTCGGATCTTTTCGTAGCAAGATCTCGGAAAGGTGATGTGTGTCGCTGGGAGCTGCTAACGTGACTGCACCAACGATATCTGGATACTCTTGCACGACAGACAGACATGCGGCACCACCTAAAGATAACCCGAGCAGTGCGACGGGAGTTCTGTAGTTTTGGTTCATGTATTCGATCGCATGTCGCAAATCGACGCGAGTGGTCGAAAAGTTGGTGCTGCTAAAGTCTCCTTTAGATTCACCAAGGCCAGTGAAGTCGAAGCGTAGAACACCAAAACCATGTTGGGCCAGCAAACGCGAGATTCTGACAACCGCTTTGATGTCTTTCGTACAGGTAAAGCAATGCGCAAAAATTAAATAGTCGCGAGGTTCCTGCTCTGGCATATCAATGATGCCAGCGAGCAAATCACCTGTATGTCCGGGAAAGAAAACTCTGGTGCTACGTCGAAGTTGTTGCATATTCGCTTGAGCAGTCGAGTCTGTTGCAGTTTAGCTAGGAACAAGATTCGACGAAACGCTTGGTCACAGTAGCTCGTTTGAAGGAGATTTCGTTCTTTACGTCTCAGATGGGCCGGTAACGCCGTTGATTCGACCACTGCGGAACGCTTCCGCCATGGCTCGGGGAACTTCCGCTTCGGCAAGAACTAAACCTGCCCTATTTTCAGAGACTTTCGCTCTCATTTCTTGCTCAACCGCGATGGCTTCCGCACGGCGTTGTTCTGCGTAGGCGCGAGCGACTCGCACGTCTGCCTCTGCCTGATCAGCCCGTAAGCGGGCACCGATATTCTCACCCACATCAATATCAGCGATGTCGATCGAAACAATTTGGAACGCCGTTTGAGCATCCAAACCTCGCTCCAGAACCGTTCGAGAGATCATGTCGGGATTCTCTAGAACAGCTTCGTGATTCTCTGCCGAGCCAATGGAGCTGATGATGCTTTCACCAACACGGGCGATGATCGTTTCTTCTGTAGCACCACCGATCAATTGCTCCAGATTTGTTCGGACCGTAACACGAGCGCGAACACGCAATTCAACACCGTTGCGCGCAATAGCGCTAATCGTTGTGCGGCCACTCTTCTTCGGGTCAGGGCATTCAATCACTTTGGGGAGAACGCTGGTGCGTACAGCGTCCAAAACATCACGTCCAGCCAAATCGATGGCGGCTGCGCGATCAAAGTCTAGTTCGATACCGGCTCGCTGGGCAGCGATGATGGCGTTAATGATGTTCATGATATTTCCTCCAGCGAGGTAATGTGCTTCTAAACGCTGGGTTGAAATGCCATTCTTACGGCTGATATCTAGTCCTGCCTGCGCTGCCATGATTTTGGCATTTACGATGACTTGGGCTCGTACTTGGCGGAAGTACATACCGATGAGGCTGCTCATGGAAACATCAGCGCTCGACATCAGCGCTTGAAACCAAAGAGACCCAAAAGCGAGAAACAGCAGGATGACGACGAATAGAAAAAAACCGAAGCCGACGACGACTCCGAGTAATACCAAGTCCGCGACATCAAAGTTACTTAAGTCCATGGACACACCTTATGCGATAAAAAGACCTAAGAGGCGTGTTGCAATCAATTTCGAGAGCCAATCCCGGTAATTTATTGTAGCACAATTCGCGCAAGAGCTTCTACCGCGGGCGGGAATAGTGACACTTAGTCGATCCATCCCCCACCTAAAACTCGTTCGTCCTGGTAGACAACCGCCAGTTGCCCAGGTGCTACCCCGTAACATGGGGAGTGAAAACGGACATGCATTTGGTTGGGCTTTAAGGCAATTTTGGATACTTTCGGCTCGGTTTCATCCATTGCGGCGGATCCACCTAAGCCCCATCCGCTAGAAACCTCGGCAGCCTGAGCGGAGCTGTTGTAGCGAATTTGCACGCCGGCTGTGAACGGGACTGCGGAAGGCTCGACCAGCCAATTGCATCTGCTGGCGGTGAGTTCGGAGATGCCTAGTTCTTCTTTGCGTCCGATGACAACTCTGCCAGCTTGCGGTTCGATGCGGACGACGAAATAGGGTTCTCCCATCGCGACGCCGATTCCCTTTCGCTGACCAATCGTGAATTGTTCGATGCCTTCGTGGTGGCCTACCACCCGCCCTGAGGTCGTCACGATTTCACCAGCCGTGCTTTGGCCAGTTCTGCGACGTACGAATTCTCCATGGTGGCCACTCGTTACGAAGCAGATTTCTTGGCTATCTTTTTTATCAGCGACTCGCAAACCAACTTCAGCTGCTAAGGAGCGAATCTCGGATTTGCGATAACCTCCGATGGGCAGCATCATTCGCGGAAGTAACGTCTTGGAAATACCAGCTAGAACATAAGACTGATCTTTATCGTCGTCGATGCCACGATAAAGGCCCATTCCATCCGGGGTCGGCAGCAATCTCGCATAATGACCGGTAGCTACAAAGTGGGCGTCAACGCTATCTGCATAGTCGAAAAGTCGTCCAAATTTGAGCCAATTATTGCACTGCACACATGGGTTGGGAGTGCGCCCATGCTGATATTCATCAACGAAATAATCGACGATCCGTTTAAAATCGCTTTGTAAATCAAGAGCGTAGAAAGGGATACTCAGGCGATCGGCGACCCGGCGGGCATCGGCCGCATCGCTGGCGCTGCAGCAACCTTGTTTGTGATCCGCACGACCTTGCAGAATGGGTAAAAGCGGATTGGGGGAGCCATCGTCGAGCTTACAAGCGGCTGCCGATTCTTCACCATGGCGCATAAAGACACCGATGACTTCATAGCCCTGCTGCTGTAGCAGTAACGCTGCAACAGAGCTATCGACACCACCACTCATTGCCAAGACGACGCGGTTACTTGATCCCATAAGGGGCTAATTTACAAATTGAAATTCAGAGAGAAATGGGGAAGGATTCTGGTGATTCAGATGTCGCCTAAGACCTACTAAATACGGCTTGGTCATCAATTAAGGTTAGCGGACTATAGCTCGGATGTCGCGACTCTTTGTACGGATTATTCTTTCGCGTGTTGTAGCAGCAGATCAAGCCCCAGCGAGGGTGTTCGCTGGTATTCTGATCAGATCGATGCAGCAGATTGCCATGAAAGAAGAGGCCATCACCAGGTTCCATTTCGGCATAGACGATTGGAAGACGTTCCAGTACCGCAGCGACTCTCTCTGCATCAGCTCCCGTTTGTCCGCCGACCTTGCCATGGTCCATCCTGCCGAGATGATGTGAACCTGGCACAACCTGCAAGCAACCATTTTCTTGGTTTGCACGATCGATCGCGATATAGCAACTCGCCATGCTCGGATAGAGGCAACCGTAGTTATACCAATAACCATAATCCTGGTGCCATTCCCAGGCTCCTCCGACACGCGGTTCCTTGAGCATCATTTTGTGATGGTAATGGTAAACTTCGTCTTGCAGAAAACGACTCATGTTCTCTGCCACTCGGCGACTTGCCACGATCCGACTGTAAACATCATCTTCCAGGTTATTGCTCAGCGCCAGCGTTGTGGTGCCACCTTGGGCATCAGAGCGACTGGTGGCTCTTTCACTAATCTGTTTGTCGCCTCGAGCAATGCGGCTCAGCAGTTGAACTTCATCACCATGGAATAGTCCGCGCACCATCACATAGCCGTGCTCCATGAAGTTCTTTACATCTTCGTCGCTGGCACGATAGTAATTCATTTTCAAATCCATGTAATTTTTCAGTGACTGTCGTCAACAAAAAGCGAGTCTTGGGCGGAGGGAGTTTTCAAGCCTTCTTCGCGCAGAAAAACCGAAACTGTTTGCAAGTAAAGACATTCTAGTCTTTTGTGTCATTTTGTGTTGCCGGTTTCAGTTTCCAGTTGGTGACGCTGGACTTGCTCCGCTTCTCGATTGCCGTCGTTTTTTGGTAAACTTACCCGTAGTGTGTTTTGGTTCAGTATTTGGTGGTCGTCGCTACGTTCGATTTGAGCCCCGAGTTCATAAAATCGCAGCCATTTCAGGTCGATTGAACCGAAACGAGGTGTTTAATCTGCTTGATCAATTAGCGCAGGCTTAACTGACGTTGCCGATAGTACTTCAAGCCCGGCACGAAAAAGCAGAGGGCGGAAACGACCCCCAGAATCAAATGAGCGTAATCGGTAAACACCGCCATCAAAACGCTTGTGGCAAACAAGACGACAGCCTGCAGATAAAACGCTCCAGAAAGCATTCCAGCTTTCACCAAGAAAACCATGCCGCTGATAATTCCGAGTAAGGGTGACAGTGTTAAAGGATCGAGTCCAAGCCACCATTCAAATGGGAAAAGCATAGCGATCGCGATCAGGCTTGCGCCCCAAATATGCGCGATCTGGCGTTCGACGAAGGTCACTGGACCCATGCGCCGCCGCATCGCCCAGAACACGGCTGCCCAAGCCCCCAAGCCAACAGTCCATAAGCCCGCATAGGCCATTCGATTTTTGACACCGTACCAATCCAGGCACTCCGTCAAAACACACCAGACCAGCAAGACGAGACTATGCCACATCCAGAGTAAGCCCCAGTTTTCCAACAGGCTGGCATGATGGGTTTCTCTCAAAACACGAGCTAAGACTTGAGTGAATCGACCGCTGCGGGCCATAACGGGTTCATCACGCAAAAACGCTTCCAAGTCTGCAGCTAACTCGCTAGCCGTTGCGTATCTCAAATCGGGTGGCTTTTGCAGGCAGCGAATTACGACCATTTCCAAGTCGCGATCGATCTTGGGCTCTAGGACTCGGGGCGGAATCGGTTCCTGCTCTAAAATCTTGAGCGCTAGTTCCAGAGGAGAATCAGCAACCAGGGGTGGACGGCCGGTCAGCGAGTGGTAGAGCAGAGTGCCAAGGCTATACACATCGGACGTAGGGCCGAGTTGACTGGACCGTCCCGATGCTTGCTCCGGGGACATGTAACTAGGTGTCCCAAGAATCGCACCTGTTCTGGTGAGGTGATCATTGGCCCCAAAGAATTTTGCTAAACCAAAGTCGGTTACTTTGGGGTGGCCATGTTCATCCAGCAAAATATTGGAAGGTTTAATATCACGATGCAGAATCCCTTGTTTGTGGGCATAATCGATCGCCCTAGCTACTGCGGCTATAAGATCGGCGGCTTGCCGCTGCGGCATTGGCCCAGACTTTAAGCGTTGTGCGACGGTTTCACCACGGATGAATTGCATGCTGAAGAAAGGGGTCCCTTCGAACTCGCCCACTTCATAAACTCGCACGATGCCGGGGTGCTCAAGTCGAGCGGTGGCTTCCGCTTCAGCGAGAAAGCGTTGATGATCTTCCGGAGAGCCGAGGCGATCCTGCTGAATCATTTTGATCGCAACTTCGCGACCTAGGCTTAGCTGTCGCGCCCGAAACACAACTCCCATGCCCCCCTGCCCTACCATTTCGAGCAACTCATAATCGCCCATGGCAAATGGTAGTTGCGGAGGCCAATTCACGGAATCGGGCGAGGGAGGTGGCGTATCTTGCAGATGCGTTATCCCAATGGCATCTGTGACCAACACAGCTCCCCAGAGATAACGCAACTCATCTGCATGCTGAGGATACTGCTGACAAACATGTTCGATATCGACTAATTCACCCTGCTGAGCTCGGTCGGTTAGTTCGGCCAATAACAGCGCGAGTTGTTCTTCGGCCTGCTCATCAGGAGTGGCCGCTGACTGAGAGTCAGACAGAAACTCTTTGGTTTGGGCGGGCTCCATAACGTTCTTGTGCCTGCAGAGTTTCAGAGGGATTGTTAAATCGGGGACTAGTCAACTACGATTTACCAGAAGCAGCATCAGTTTGATCGATGATCTCTCGCAATCTTCTGAGCGCTCGCAAATATCTCATGCTGGCAGCGGGTTCAGAGAGTTGCAAGGCCGTGGCAATGTCTTGATTGCTTAGCTGTTCGTAATGTCTCATCAGCAAGATTTCTTGATCGATGGAAGGTAATAAGCCAATGGCAGCTTCTACCTGCTTGGCAATTTCTCGTTGCGTGGCAGCAGCAGCAGGAGTTAGTGCTGGATCACAGAGTTTGCCTGCTAACTCCATGGTTGAATGCTCGTTATCCCCTCCGACCACCAAGGGTTGCTCGCGATCAATGCTTCTCTTGGCAGAAACACGATGCCGACGATGAGCATCTATGATGCGATCTTTGGCGATCTGTCGAACCCACAGATGAAATGCCATTACTGGATTGTCGAGATAGTCTTTGAGACGCCGACTCGCTTCGATCAGCACTTCCTGGACAACGTCACTGACGTCAACGCGACGCTGAATTTTTTGGTCCAAACGCAGCTGAATCATCCGCCTTAAACCATCGCGGTGACGGTCTAAAAGCGATTCAACCGCTTGTGGGTTTCCTTCTTTCGCCCGTTCAATCAAAGCCGCCGTGTGGGTTCCGTCCGGCCATAAAGATTTGTTCATATCCCCATTATACCGGAAGGGCAAATACGTCGCTTACTTAATCCCCGCGGTTTCTTGGCTCACCTCGCCATCGACCCGCGAAAGTGCCCCGTTAAAACTCATAAAAGTCGAACTGATCCAGCCGAAATGGTCAGTAACCGATTTTCGGTTGCTAGCAGCAAGCGTCCCTCCTGGTCGATGCTTTGGCATAAACCGGTGTACGCTGTGGCTCCTTGTTGAATCTCAACCATCTTATCTCTTAAAAAGCAAAAACGACGAAATTCCTCAATAATTACCGCGTTGTTGTCGCCCCAAATGCTCAGGTGTTGATGGATGGATTGCACGAGGCCTGGCAAAAATGCTTCCGCTTCAAACGTGATTCCACTTTCCGAAGCGAGGCAAGTGGCTCTCTCGCGCACCTCCGTAGGCGCATTTTCCCAGTTAATCGACAAATTCAGTCCAACCCCGATAATCCACCACAGTCCGGTCTGCTGAGAGTGTTGCGCAGGATGAGCGATTGCCTCGCTTGGGCTCGCAAGGCCTTCCACCAAAATGCCAGCCACCTTCCGCCCTCGGAGATAAACATCGTTGGGCCATTTCAATTGGACATCTTCGGCATCAAGGTACTTTGATAATTCCGCAGCGATCGCCACACCGATTGCCAAAGCGGCTTGCGGAAGTGAGCCGGTATTGCTGTTGTACTGGCGACTATCGAGAAGAGTCGAAAACATTAAGCAGCCATCCGGGGACCACCAATGGTTGGAGCCTCTGCCACGGCCCGCTGTTTGACGCTTGGCCGCAATAGTAACCGGGGGAAAGAGTTCTCGCTTATCAACTAGCCTCCGCGCATAACTGCTCGTGGAATCCAGCTCTTCAAACCAACGAATATCCCTGAGTTCCTCGTGGAGCATAGAGCTTTTACCGTGAGCAAAAAATAGATTAGCAGTTGTAGTGGAATCATGAAGACTGTCAGAGAGAGATCGCTTACTTACTAACAGCCATCGTTCTTAGATACCAGAGAACTCAGGTTGCTTCGCTCAGCATCCTTTCCAG
>JAUMAI010000413.1:0-8637 GCA_032116775.1 Pirellula sp.
GAGCCGTGAAATGTGGTCTGGAGACTGAACAGGCAGCTCTAGATTCGTTTTCTTGGCGATGAGAGGTCAGCCCTGTAGTCGTGGATATGTTCGCTAAGGCTAGAGTCTGTAACTGGATCGGGCTGCCTTTAAAGGGGAAGGCGTTTCTGTTAGGCATTTGACTTTGCCATTGATTTGCCTTGCGCCGTGTGAATTCGGTAGAAGTCCATCATCATGGCTAGTCTGGATGGAGCTATTTTGCCGAGGGAAGCTAAAAATCTTTTTACAGAGCGGCTAATAAGTAAATTAAGAATTTGTAAGGGGTGCTAAGGTTGGGGGGCACGATCTCTGTTTAGTTCGATCTCTGTTTAGTTCGATCTCTGTTTAGTTCGATCTCTTCGGGCCGTAGGAGCTTGATTTGTATTGCGGATCGATCTCCCCCAGGCAAACTCCTCGTTTTTAGGTATTCTGGCACGGTTTGAAAGAAGAAGTTAGCAAAAAAAGTGATAAGTCTAATCGACTAAATAGTTCTGCTTCTGATACGATTCAAGTGTCAATAACCTGGCTTTTGGATTTAGACGAACCACCATCTGCCGCCTCTGGATCATGATTCAATCCGGGCGGTAATTTTTTTAGGAGGCTTTGGGCAGTGATACGAGAATTTTCGTTGCCTTTGGCAATCATACTGATCGGAATTGTGTCAACCAATGTTTTCGCGGATAAGCCCCGTCAATGGTCGGATGCAACCGGAAAGTTCAAGATCACTGCGAGCTTTTTAGAACGAAAAGGCGATTCTGTCATTCTTGAAAAAGAAGATGGAAAGAAGCTCACGATCAAGATTGAGAAACTAAGTGTTGCAGACCAAGCATTTCTGGAAGGGCTGGAAGCCGCTAATCCGTTTTCCGAAATGTCTGAAGAGGAAGCAGGGGCTTCGAAAACCACCTCGAGCAACTCAGATAATTCAGCCGATGGCGATAAAGTTCCACCTGCCGGCAAGTTTGATTGGTCTGATATTGAGCAAATTGAAATATTGGGTGGAGATCGTTGGGAAATTCCGCAACCTGAAATGCCTGGACTAGGGTTTGAGCCGAAGAAAGTACCGCTCCCGAAGAAAGGGCACTTTTTCGAAGGCATGCAACCGTTGGCACTCAATTTATCTTCCAAGAAGGTTGCGATTGGATATTTGACCGGGTTTTCTTTGCCAACTCCCGTAGCGCGTTTAGTGATGGGAGATTTAGAGACCGGCAAAATGGTTTCCTCCGATACGGTTGAAGCAAACATGAAGCCACTCTGTTTGTTGAATGATGGAGCGACCGTTCTCATGGTCGGTTTCGATGAGAAGGGAGAGGGAGCTGATCATGTTCAGTCGTGGAAGCTGAAGGGTAAGAAAATCGAGCGAGGTGATTTGTGGGTGCCATTCGCGAACGATACAACTAACAGCGAAGAGCGTAGACGCGGACGATCTGAACGAGAAGTTGGTTACGTTGCATTTGGTGTTCCATTAGCTGATGACTTGGTTCTGATGTGTAGTAACTCCGGGCATATGGCCTGCTTCGATATAAAGACAAGGGTTCCTAAATGGCATGTACTTTTAGGAGAGCCACCGGCAATTGGATATAATGCCGACAACAGTCTGATGTCTTTTATTAATGGCAAGCAGTTAGTGGTTATGAAGACTGCTACTGGGGAGATTGTTGGTCAGATCTCGATCGAGGATAAAGGCCATATTCCTTGGCCTAAGGTTGCGTTTAGTCCATCGGGCAAGCGAATTGCCATGGCTGCCTGGGATCGAGTCTTCATTTTGGATGTTGAAAAGAAAGAATGGATTCAGGAACTTTCTTTTCCTGGCACCAACGTTGGAAATGCGTTTGCTTTTCCCGATGACGAGTACGTCTTGTTTGACAACAAAGTTTTAATTCACTGGCCAACTCGCATTCAATTGTGGACGATTCAGGATGCGCATGTTGCTAGTGTAGCTGGCGAATGGGCCTTCTTGGGTTGTAATACCGACAGCGGTGGAATTCTATTCCCGACGAAGCTACCAACCTCAAAGGCGATTTCTACATTAGAGGCTGCACAGAAACAGTCGGATTTATTCGTGGTGCGTCCAGGGTCTGAAATGTCAATCGATGTTACGGGTGTTCCGCAGCAGTATAAGGCAAAGGTTAGTGCGGGGCTCGAGAAGGCGATTCAAAAGATTGGTTGTAAAGTAAATCCAAATGCTGCAGTGAAGGTGCTGGCTTCGATTTCGGGGCCCAAGCAAGAAGCCGTTTCGTATCACATGTCAGGTTCGCACGTTGTTCAAACCTATCAGAGCCGAATTGTCTTGCAATATAATGGCCAGGACGCTTGGGCGACTGGAGGAACCAACATTCCGGGCATGGTGATGTTGTCGCAAGGCGAAACCATGGAGAGTTATTTGGCCAAGGCAAGTACGACGCCCAACTTAGCTGTATTTGAGGGAGTGACTTTGCCTCAATATTTGCAGAAGCCAGCTCCCAAGGGACCCAATAATCAACCACAGCCCTTTAATACAATTGGCTCTTCGAAGTTGACTGCAAATGGATTGCAGTAATTGAGTTTGGCCGCGATTAGTAGGTTTCGTCACTTAACACACCTTTCTTCGCGAAAGGTGTGTGGATAGTACCCGAAATTCTATCTGGGATCTCTGAAAACGCGTCTCGGAATCGGGGATGGACAGAGCCTGTAGGAATTCCGCGGCGGTTGTGGAACTTCAGACGCTCGTGATCGCCTAACAACGTCTGCTGCGGCAAGCTTTTGCATGGCAATTGTCGTTCATGCGAAAGATAATTCCGTGCGTCAGTACCCGTCAGGATTTGAATTTCGTGGCTGCCCGGGTCATACTGTGGGGGATTCATTTCCCTCCTCATATTTTCCCACAATCTGCCCCAAGCAGGCTTCGGAGTAAGACATGCCAGAAAGAGTATCCATGTTGCAGCGACGTCATTTCTTAGGTTTGGGAGCTGCTTCTATCGCAGTGGCAGGGACAGCAAACTCGGTTGTTGGTCAGGAGACCGCAGCTGCCTCAAAGCTGGTTGTACCGCCAACTGGAAAAAGAATCTTACTCTCTTGCAAATTGGGGATGATCACGCGCAAGGAAGATGGCAAGGATTTGACACTTGTCGAGAGATTAAAGCTTGCCTCAGCCGCAGGTTTCGACGGAGTCGATTTCGATGAAGCAGGAGGCTATACGGTTGAGGAAGCCAGGCAGGCTGTCGCGGAGTCGGGAGTGTTTGTTCACAATGCGATTAACCATGAGCATTGGGGGCAACGGCTTACAAGTCCCAATGAAGCGGAAAGGCTAAAGGGGCGTTCCAATATTGAGCATTGCTTGCGAGTATCGCATGCGGCTGGCGGTAGTGGAGTTTTGATTGTCATTGGTCATGGCAATGATGGACCGGAAGCTGAAATTGAAGCGCGAGCTAGCGAGCAAATTAAGGCGATGCTTCCACTGGCAGCTTCTTTGGGGCAAATGATTCTTTTTGAAAATGTTTGGAATCATATGCACTACGATCACGATGCCCCACCGGAACAAACCGCGGATCGGTTTATTAAATTTGTTGATAGCTTCAACAGTAATTGGGTTGGGATGTATTATGATATCGGTAATCACTGGAAGTACGGCCAGCCTCGCGAATGGCTGAAAGCATTTGGCCGTAGGGCGGTTAAATTGGATGTCAAAGGTTTCAGTCGCGCCAAAAACAAGTTCGTGGATATCACTTCAGAGGAAGATGATGTGCCATGGGCTGAAGTTCGCAAGGGCTTGGAAGAAATCGGCTTTACAGGCTGGGCTACTGCCGAAGTCGGTGGTGGCGGCCTAGAACGATTAACTACGGTACGCAAACAAATGGAAAAAGCTTTTGGTTTAGCTTAGGGATTTCGGTTGCCATTAGCGCGAGCCATTTTTAACTAAGGCTGGGGGAGATCTCAGCCTTTTTTGCTATGAGCGCCAGGCAAAATCGCCAGCAACTTTGCTGGATCTTCTGGGCTTTCGCCAATTCGGCAAAGCTAATGAGATTCAGTTAAGGATGTTGTCTTGTTGCCAAACCACAGCTTCTTGGCGATAGAAACAAACGCAACAATGATAAGCCCAGCCGAGACACCAATGAGCAGATTGAATAGTGATTCGGCAGTCCAGTGTAGAAAGTTCCCCAGAGTTGTGTGATGGATCGACTCTAGTTGATGTTCGAGCCAATGATGTAGAGGAGGAATACCATGAACCACAATTCCACCTCCCACCAAAAACATAGCGATAGTTCCAGCGATGCCAAGCGTTTTCATCAGGTACGGTGCCAACCAAACTAGGCCTCTACCAACTTTGCGCTGGCAAGATCGCAACCAAGAATTGCCCGAAACTGCCTGCAGTGCAAGTCCCGCATCATCGAGTTTCAAGATAGCTGCTACTAGCCCATAAACACCAATAGTCATCAGCAATGCGATCGTGCAGAGGACGAGGATACGCTGAGTCAGGGAAGCATCAGCAATAGTGCCGAGAGCAATTACGATGATTTCGGCTGAAAGAATAAAATCAGTACGAATTGCTCCTTGGATTTTTGCCCGCTCAGATGGGTCTGGTCCGACTTCTGAAGAAGTTATTTCTAGAGCGTGATTGGAAGAGCTTTGTTCTGAAGATGTCGTAGCTTGAGGTGATTGAGCAGGTGATTTATGCAGCCATTGATGGAGGATCTTTTCTACACCCTCAAAACATAAATAAAGTCCGCCGAGCATGAGTAATGGCATAACCGCCCAGGGGATTGCCATGCTAATGACTAAGGCGGCTGGTACAAGTATCAGCTTGTTGATGAGGGAACCTTTCGCGACCGCCCAGACAATAGGGATTTCGCGTTGAACTCGTACTCCCATGATCTGTTTGGCATTTAAGGCAAGATCATCTCCCACCACCCCCGCTGTTTTTTCCAGAGCAACTTTGCTCATCGTGGATACGTCATCAAGGATGGTGGCAATGTCATCGATCAGCGCAAGCAAGCTACTCGCTGGCATTTTCGCAATTCTCCCAGATAGAGGCACCAAAGCAGGTTGATTCGCGCGTGTTTTACCAACATTTCGTCGGTTAACCTTAAAGAATAGCGACTGCTGAAGTTTGAGTGTAGCAGGCTATTCAGGAGTACCAGATGAGGAGGGATAAGCGGAGAAAACTGTCCGATCATTGGAATTGAAACGCTATTCGGTCATAGGTTGTTTGTTGATCTGGTTCCGTAGATCAGTGAGGCGAAGCAGCAAGTTTTGAAGCATGGTGGGCTGTCTCTGTTTAAGACGAAGTTTCTCCGCAAAATCTATTGCCAGTTCCAGGGTTTCTAAGGCCTCTGTGCGATTACCGGTTTGCACAAGAAATGAAGCGTAGGTTTGTAGGCTTTGGGCATAAGTAATTTGATAAACGAGGATATTTGGAAATTGCTCTGCCAAAGAACGTTGATAATCGAGAGCTTCTCTGGCAACTTCGGTTCCTTTTTCTTTTCGTCCGGAATTGACCATGAAAATTGCTTGTCTGGTCAGGAGGGAACCTCGCAGTGCGCGATATTCGGGAATATTGGGTTGAGAAGAGATAAGGGAATCGCAAATCTCTAGGGCACGAATCAGTCTTTCATAGTCGGCTGGTCTTCCAGACAGTTGAGTTCCTAGCGTTTCCGCGAGTTGGAACTGAATTAGAAGGGAATCAGGATTCTCTTTAAGCAACTTTTCTAGAATATTAACCGCTTTGGCCAAGGCGGTTTCACCTTTAGGCATATCCCTAGTGATGCGAGCGATACGCACTTCGTCGCGGTAATTTTGAGCCAGAGCAATTTGATAAGCTTTTTCTCCCGAATCTTCCTCAATTAAGCTTTCCAATAGCTGTCTCGCCTCACGGTTGATTTCGATCTCGCGACTAACTCGCATCGCTTGGGCAACTGCGATTGGTGGTGGTAAATTATTTTCGGGTTGAGGATTGGCGCGAAAGGGGAATGATTGCGGAGCGCGTGGCCTTGGTCGGACGTCTGCGGCAAACCGTAGGCCAAAGGAGGCGATATTATTGAGGAGTGAGGCTAACGCAAAACGTCCTTCTTGGCTTTTTTTCAATTCGGGTGAGCTTTCAATTAATTGTCTTGCCTTCTGATGACTTTGAAACGCTTTAGCCATATTGCCTTGCCGAGCGAAGGTCGTGACCAACTGTGAGTAAATATTGATTTGAGCTAATTCATTCTCAAATGAATTAGGATCTGGTGTTGCAGACTGATAAAAATCAATCGCGTTTAAGTAGCTTTTCTCCGCTTCCGCCAATCGCCCTAATTGCAACTGAATATCGCCAACTCTTCTGCTAGCCGAGGCGGATTGAAGTTTTAGATCCGCGCTATTTTCGGCGGCGAATTTATCAAAAAAGGTCAATAAAGATTCCAGAAGTTTCTCATCGGCAATACTAAGTTCCGCATCCGCAAAAGAGGCTAGGTCGGTCTCGCTGTCAATTTCGGTTATTGAGTTCATCGAGACACCACGCGAAGTGATATTTGATACGACTTCGTCAAAGGCTTCTAATGCGAGTTGCAGATTTTTTTCAGCTCTGGCATTCTCTTGATGAGCGTTTTCAAGAGCCGCGGACTTGAGCTTGACATTTTCTTCTGCCCGGTTGTATTGCTCCTTGATCTTTAAGAGGTTTGCCTGCTTTTCTTGATTACTGATAGCTTGTTGAATAGCGATCAGCATCAAGAGTGTGGCCGTTAGCGTGAGCAAGCCTGCGAGAGCGGGATTACGTCTAGCCCATCGCGAAAATCGTTCCAGCAAAGAAGAACGGCGAGCGAGGATTGGTCGATCTTCAAGGAAGCGACGAATATCCTCCTCTAAATCTTTTGCATGTTGAAATCGCTGATTGGCTTCTTGCGAACAGGCTTTGAGACAGATTGTCTGTAAGTCTCGCGGAATATTTGTTATGCCAAAATTCGGCTGCGTAGTTAAAGATCCTGCACTGTGAAAGCTGAGTTTGCCATGGGCGAATTCAACAGCAGGGCGTAAGGTAAGTAATTCAAATAGAGTAAGCCCCAAAGAATAGATATCAGTGCGTTGATCGGCTTGTCCATGGAATTGTTCCGGAGCCATATAGCGTAGCGTGCCTACGATCTCACCGGTTTGTGTCACGGAAGCAATATCTTTGGAGCGTGCCAAGCCAAAATCCGTTATCCACAGTATTCCATCGCGATCAAGAAGTAGGTTTCCAGGTTTGATGTCACGATGAAGAATTCCCTGCTGATGAGCATGCTGCAACGCATTCGCGGCAGAAGCGACAAGTTTAGCGATATTTCTATAGTACTGTAGCGAAAGCTCCGTCTGATGTTTTGCGACATTAGATCGAGACTTGATAACCGTTTGGATATCGCTGTTCGTTGTAATAAAGGTTGGGCTATGGGCGGATGTGATGGAGCGGTCATCAGAAAAAAGAGCTGTTGGATTGGCTGAACCAGGAGGTGATGGGGTGGTGATATCAGCGGTATTGGCAACTTGAGTCTGGGACTTGGATAAGGTGGGCTCAGTTGTCGCTTGGAACTGTGGTTGCGAGGATTTTGAATCGGGACGAAATAACAGTTCAGCGGCTTCGGCTGGAGTTAAATGTGTTGTGGGATTAGACGTAACTTTGGGCGATAGGGTAGTTCTTGGTTGAGCAGAAGTGGAGGCTAGCCAATCGATGAGTTGGTTTAGGGGAACTCCATCGATCAGTTGCATCGCATAAAAGAGATAGCCATCCTGCTCGCCGATTCCAAAGACGGGGACAATATTTGTATGGTGTAATTGAGCAACGGATTCAGCTTCTCTGCGAAATCTTTGCCGATGCTTTTCGGCTTGCGAACCGAGAGCAGGCAGGACCTTCAGAGCAACGAGCCTTTTGAGGGATTTCTGGCGGGCGACATAGACGATTCCCATGCCGCCGCGACCTAATTCGCGAACGACTTCAAAGTCACCGAAAGTTGTTGGGACTTGGTGTGATTGGGTTGGCAAGATTGCCGGTGACGCATCGGCTTGAGTCAGTGACTGGAGCGCGGCTCGCTCCACCATGTCGAGGGCATGCAGTATTGGTCGCAATCGATCTGCCTCAGCTGTGTGATGGGCCAGGAATTGTTCGATATCGACTGGCTGTCCAGCGCGAATCAGATGTGAAAACTGTTCGACGAGGTTATTGATCAAATCCGATTCGTTCGTTGACATCGTTATTTCACCTGCATATTTCACCTGGTCGAATCGCGTGAGCTATCGGCCAAAGATTCGCTCAATCGCGATAAAGCCCTTACATAGCGATTACTCGCTGCTGTTGTATTCAGATTTAGAATTTCAGCGACTTGCTGATTCGAAAGTTGTTCGAAGTGTCTTAAGGCCAGAACCTCCTGATCTAAGTCGCTGAGCGAACGCATAGCTGTTTGCAGTTTCTGAACTTCTTCATTTCGTATGAGGTGTTGGCTAGGAGATGTCAGGCTGAGAGATAGAAGCGATTGAATGGAAGTACCTGTATCGTTGCCCTGATGGCTTGGTGGGAGAATCTGTTCTTTAGTGATATCACGTTTGTCGCGAAAATGTTCTCGTTGTAGATCAATCAATTTTTGAATCGTTTTTTGACGTATCCAAACAAAAAGCGAGACGGCTGGGTTGGCAAGATATTCA
>JAUMAI010000413.1:8647-9202 GCA_032116775.1 Pirellula sp.
GTTTTGTTTAATGTAAGTTAAGGCTGAATTTATTGTTATGGTTTTAATCCAAGCTCCAATGGATTGATTGGTTTGAAATTTTTCACGATGTACAAATACCTTAATAAATGCTTCTTGTAAAACATCACTGGGATCCACACGTCGCCGAATCCGCTCGTCCATGCGGAATTCAATAATTCGTTCCAGGCGGGGGCGAAACGACTCGAATAACTGAGCCAAAGCAGCATTTCCGTCGGTTTGCAGTCGATTTAACTCGGCGGCGGAATCCATGCCCTGGGGGGGAGGATGTTGATTGTCGACGGCTGGCCCATTGTCCATGGACAATCTCTCCTGTGGCTAACGTTGGTTGATAAAGTCTACGAAATGAATCAGCTGATTTATCTGGGACTTTTCAATTTGTTCTCAAATTATTTTAAGATCACAGTGGATAGCCAACACCTAAAATCGGTATAGATCTCGTTAGCCACCCTATTTAGCTGCCCAAAATGGCGAATCGTGTGATGTTGGGAAATCACCAAATTTGCCATCCGATCCGAATATAGGACCGAAAATCAG
>JAUMAI010000414.1:0-2095 GCA_032116775.1 Pirellula sp.
TTCTTTCGCTCTTCTCTTCTGAACTGGTTGGCCTAAGTACCAGTCTGCCTTCTTCATTCAAAACAAAAGTACCTTTACTCGAATCGTCGCGAGCCTTTTCTTCCTCAGATTCAAATTGCTCCAACACTAGTCGACAGATAAATAAACTGTATGTTGACAACTTTGGCCAAAGGTTAAGTTTTTCGATAGCCACAATGGCACTGTGATCTAAAATGAACTGCTTGATTTTTTGTAACTGCTTTTTAATGTCATTGGCTTTAGATTCATCTCCGGTTCCGCATCGGATTCCGATTTCTGGTTTTGTCGTCAATACGTCATGTGCATCGTAATATCCAATGCCCAGCCAGAACGCCAATGCCTGAATGGGCAACTGCGAGTTACGAAACTGCTCAAAAATCCGATCACACTCTTCACGACGCTTTTCAAGGCTTTGTTGAATCGGAGAGAGATTTAGCTCATCTCCATCCATGATTTGAAACATCTGGATGGTATTGGCATGAGGAAAATTCAGCTGGAAGTTCTGCATTACCTGCTGGTAACGGTAAACATACTTGTTTACTACTGACTCGATCTTTATTAAGCGAGGCTGGATTGCTTCGCTAGACAGTGTGACAGAGTCCCCGGCGCAGTGATTCATAAGTACCTGGCCCAAATCAGAATCGATCGAAATCTCGCCATCGAATCGACCACATGGCGAATCAGAATCAATGATGGAAAACTTTAAAGATTCATCGTTTTCGCTGTAGGCAACAACAGTTCCTAACCCCACCTTTGCTGCACTAAAATCAATTCCGCAACGACCAGCATACTGCATAAAGATCCAAAGATAGCGACCATGAGCAATCTCATCTCCTGGATTGAAACGCAGTAGGTCGTAAGCGAACCTAATCGCCTCGGCGAAATTCTCATTCGCAATCAATGGACCAATAACCCGTTCGCTCTCAACGACCGACGTGTCTGCGGCGGATGGCAAACGATCAAATTCAAGTCCGTCTACGCGACCGTTAAGGCGAGTTTCAACGTGACACCACCACGCATACAGCCATTGGTCTTTTGGATTTGATTGAACCAGTTCATGTAGTAACTTTGCTCCTTCCGTCGGCTGATATCCGTATAGAAGCTGCAATTCGACCGACATGGTCTGCCTCGTGTCTGCTTTATTTAGTCGCAGCGACCTGCAAACTTCCAGCATCACGCTGTGGCTTCGAAGGCGTTGAGCGCAGTCGAGCAGCGATCGTGTTTCGTCGGATAGTCGAGAGTAATCTGCAGAACGTTGAAACAATGGAAGGGCGTCTGCGTCTCGCTTTAGCTCTACAAACAGCCTCGCCAAAAGAAAGACGTAATTACGTTCCGAAGCCAGGGAACACAAGTCTCTCGCAGTAATCGCTGTGGCAAATGCCTCGGCTGGTTTCTTGTCAACGTGGTATAGCCACGCAAGACAAACATGGTAGTCAAAGGGAACCGAAGACTTTTCAAATTTTCGTATCGACTCAATCGCTTCTGTAGTATGTAGGTCATCGATAGACCATTGCACTGCAAACCCAAGGCACTCATCACGCCTTGAAAAATCTTCGTTTGAATAGAGTTGTAGCATCTTGCCAATGTAGGACTTGCGATCGTCGTTCGAGGCCAAACTTCGCTGAACAACGAGTTGCAAAAATTGATGGTCCAGATTTACTGGGTCAAGACCGTACTTATCTATGATATTACTTGCAGTCTCGAAATCCGAATTTGCACAGAGAAATCCAACATACTGTTCGACATAAGGGGACTTATCCTTCGCTCGTTCTATGGCCTCTTCAAACGTCGAGCGAGACTCGCCCTTCCCGAGTAGATATTGCACGTTCGCCAAATTCCGATAGATATCCGGTAGTAACGTGTCTGGCAGCGACTCGACTTCAATAGATTTCGCGCATGTGTATTCGATTTCGGCTTGCTCCAGCCTGCGTCTGCGTAACGCTATTTCACCGCTAATTCCTAGATTATGATACGCAAGCCCTCGCAGTAGATGCGATCTAGCTGATTTAGGATTGATCTTCTGGGCAAGGTCACAGGCAGCGATCGAATCCTCGAATCGTTTCTCATTTCTTGCCTC
>JAUMAI010000414.1:2105-2553 GCA_032116775.1 Pirellula sp.
ATGGAAGTGGTTCTGTTCTGATACCGGCCTGCATCAATTCAGAGGCTTGTTTCCACGCCCCTTCCTTGTTTCCCTGTAGTTCCAAGGCAACCGCTCGATTGCTTTTTGCTTGATCGATGTTTGGATTTTCATTGTAGGCATCGATGAAACGCTTTGCTGCCTCGTCGTATTCTCCGACGATCATTAGGTACTTAGCATGCAAACGATGGATCAGGTAGCGATCTGCGGCGGTTTGCTTCGCGTCCGGCATCAGCTCAATTTGATCTAGCTCATACTTGGCTAACTTTCGATCAAAATTCTTCAAATGTGTCTCTACCGATTGGAGCCGGAATTGCAAAATGGAATTCGACGAATTTAAGGTATTGGGAGCTGTTTCAAGCAATAGCTCTCCCAGGATCGCTCGAAAATTCTCGCGGCTGTTGCTGGATCCACTGTTCAGAACGTAGTC
>JAUMAI010000414.1:2563-4248 GCA_032116775.1 Pirellula sp.
AAACTTCTGCCCGTAGGGACGCTTGCCATTTATCTTGATCACTTCCTTTTCCGCAAAACTGGTCTTTCGACCAGATGTCATGATGTAAAATTCGTCAATCTCGAATTCAGACTTGGCAGCTTTGGCTACCTCTTCTCGTATTTCCTCTGGTGGACACGTTTTAGTTACTTCATGATGCTTGCACTGAGCCGCGCGAAACGGAGTTCCATGTGCCAAGTCGATAATGTCGATGCCATCTTGCGATTCACCTCGCTTCCCGTACTTTTGAAACGAACCACACTCAAAGACTTTAGACAATAAACGCACGCAGAAGTCTGCGAAATCATCTTCGTTGGAGGGCGGGTGAAAGCGAAACGACATCCAAGTTACCTCTTCTTGCCCTCGATGAAGAGGCGCCTAATCCGATTTGAGAGTTCTAGGAAAATGTAGACTGGGACGCATCTCAAACCAAACTGTTATCCGAAACCCATTGAAAGAGATTTAAGTACACACAAGTCTTGCAAATCGCTTCAAGTTATACCAGACGCCACTGGTAACGTTACCACCCAGCCACTGACGCCACGTCAGAATGGACCCGGCAACGCAATTGAAAAAACGTTTCGATTTTGGGGGGATAACGTTAGGAGGTAGGGCAATGGGGGGCGGCGGTCTGGATGAAAAACCGGCTGGCCCTTCGTTCGCCCTAAAAAACCACGCCCTCGACGCCACCAAAACCGCGTACCTCCAGCCACCAAGCACGCTCGCAGGCTGCCAATTCACGCACACTGGTGTCGGGCCCGCCAACGCTCCTAATGAATAACACCCCTTTTTCATTAGAAGCAAAGCGGTCGTGACACGCACCAATTCTGTGACAGTGCGTCACAAAACCGCCGTCCACCGACGAAAACACAGGCAAAAACCGCCTTAACCCTCCAACATCTCTGCCAAAATACGCCTGACTTCCGCGATCGACTGCACTTCACGACGGATCTCTGCCGCCTCGCCGTCCTGATTCGCCGTCGCCTTCGCAGCCACATCCACGAACTTTGCGTACGTCTTGATCGACGTTTCGAGCCAGCCCAAAGTCGCGTACGACGGTGCAGGCGACAGCGCCCGGGACAAGTCGACCACCACGCCATCCGACGTCTCACGGACACAACGAAGGCGGTTCGCTTGCACCCAGCTAACCTCAGCCTGAAGAGTTGCATTGGCAGGTAGCGTCGGCCAGCCAGCGGGAATTTCGCTCAGCCCGTGGATTCGCGTATATGTCGCTACTTCCGCTTGCATGTCGGCAGTCGCTGCCACGGCAGCTATCGGCGGATACGCTTGCTCCATTGCCTCCCACGCAGCTTCTGATGCTTCGTCTCGCCTCATGCCCTTGGAGCGGAAGTCTCTCAAAGCATCGTCCTTAAATATGGTAGCCTCGTCCCAACGTCCTTCACGCCGTAGCCTTTCCGTCATCGCAATTTTCGATTCGTTCACTCTATTGCTCCTGGTTAAATGTCTGTTTTAAAATTCCCGATTTGCTTATTACGCATCAACGCATCAACTCCACGGACCTTAGCAGCGCGATGACCTGTCGTCGGGTGTCCTCGTCGGCAGCATGCCAAAGGCTTAGCAACTCTGCTTTTGCGGCTGAAATTTCGATTTCCGCAGTACAGGACGCAGTACAGACAGCCTCCGAATGCGCGTTTGTCCCGTGTTTT
>JAUMAI010000415.1:0-3345 GCA_032116775.1 Pirellula sp.
TTATCTCTCAAACTTAACAGCTTCGTAGTTTCTTGCAACCTCAAATTGCAATTAACTTTTTCTTTCTGTCTCGTTCAAGGGTCTAGTATGTTAACAACTTGTTTCTCAGTGTCAACCACTGTTGGAAACTTTTTTTGTTAACAACTTGATGATTTCTCATCAACCTCGCCGACCACTTTTTGCTTCGCAGCAGTCAGTGGTGCGACTGAGGAGCCAAGAATGTATCGACCACCTAGCGAGCTAACAAGAGCCTTACAGAAGAAAATTGAAAGGTTTTTTCGATTCGCCATAAGTGTCTATTAAATATAGGGTTATGGCGAATCGTTAGTTTTTGGTTGGTGGCGGAGGCTGGGAGTCGGGACTTTCGGAACTCCAGCCACCCGACCGACGGCTCGCTAGTTAAGCGAAGCCGCTTAGGGCTTGGGGAGTACTGCGTTGGCCAGTGTGCCAGCCTCATCTAACAGCATAGAAAGCTGGGACCAAAGTAATCGAAGCGTTAGGGAAGTGATTCCCAGCTGGCGAAGCACGGTCCCTGGCGGCGATATGCAATGATTGGTTCCGATCGAAGTCCAGCCCTGGCGACTAACGAGATAGTTCGCAACTGCGACACAGCCCACTAAAGGCTGGGTTTCGAGATCGCATAGATGGCTGCGGTGATGGAATTTCGCGGCTGAAACCACCCAATAGGGCGCGTCCAACTTCTCCAGTAATTCGTAGCCGGCGTCCGCATGTGACATCGGGAAGTGGCTTGATTCCTGTTCCGGAGAAAGGGCTAAATCTTTGGCACTGGCTAGCCACTGGTGCCAGCGAATCTCATGCGTTGTTTCGAGTTCCAGCCAACCGATGTCGTGGCAAAGCCCAGCTGTAAACGCATCTAGCGGATTGCAGGCCTCAGTAACGCGAGCAATGGTTTCTGCCACATGTGCCGTCGCAACGCTGTGTCTCCACAAGCAATGGCGACTATAGGTCTCTACACGCCGTTCCTCGCAGAATCCAGCAGACATCGCTGCGGTCAGGCCGAGCATTGCCAATTGGTGTCCCGGCAGGTGTTGGCAGATTTGCTCGACTTCCTCGAATCGGCTCTGGAGTCCCAGAAAACCACTGTTAGCCACGACTAACATGCGTTGCCGCCAAGCTGAGTCCTCACTGAGCCACTCTCCCCAGGCAGCGTTGGCGGGGGTGTCGCAGGCAATCAGGCTGCGGCGCATTGCTGTTGGCTGAAGACAAGAAGCTTCGGGATATGGCGCAGTGGTTGTGGTCATTCGAGTCTGTATCGCTTGTGGTTATGGGCCGCTGCTGAGACGGTCTCGCAGTTTTTTCTGTCTTATCAAAAAAGCTATTCGTTTGGAGGAAGTGCTGTTGATATTTAAGCCTCCAGCCAGCTTTCTGCTCTCTACCTTTGGAGCAGCAAGCGCCTGAAGGTGCCTTATTGGATCGCCGTCAATATTCAGACCGCTTCTGCAGATCTGCTTCATTAAGGAATCGTTTTTGCCTTGCTCGTGATGCTTGTCGGTTTGTTGAAAACATCAGCCTGGACTCGTCGTGAAAGGCTTTCGCCTTTACCTCCAGCCAAATCGAAGTTCTTTCACTTTGACCGAAAGGGTTGGGAGAGAAAACGTATTTACAGGCTGTCGAAATCTAGCTTTCGCTAGAGCGACAGGCCTTGAAAAAAGGATTTTCAGGGAGTTTTTTTGAGTCGGAAAATGAGCGGCTGCTAAATATTTCTTTTGCACCCCGTCAACTACAACCTATGGTTCTCCATGCGGCTCGATGGCTAAGAAGTCTATGGTCGGTCGATTGGATTCAGGTTGCGCTGGCTGTATCAGTTGTGCAACTCGAATTGCTGAAGCTCACTGACGGCTAGCAACTTCTCATCCCTGTGGTCGCTCCATAATGTGGTCGCTCCGTAATGCATGTGGATTGCGGAGTCGCACTGGCACTCTGGCTTAGCCGGTCACTCTGGCTTGGCAGGTGCGAGCAAACTAGGCCTCTTGATTGAATATTTAGGTTGATATTATGCCGGCTACAAATTCAGACATCAGTGCTGATCAAAAGCTGCAAGCCATCCTTAATCGAATAAAGAACCGTAATCCTGGGGAAAGCGGTAGCATCGGGGACTCGCAAAATATGGCCGACTCCGCCCCAGTCAGCCCTGCTCACATGCAGTCGGAGGGAGCTGTCGATACGTCACCAAGTCTGGCTGACCTATTTCCCGTCTCAAAAATCGCTGCGGGAAGCGAAGATCTTTCTCAGCTAAACATCGGTAGTTCGTCAGCTAGTCCTAATCAAGCCAGTGTGTCTCGAGCGATCGAGTTGCCGATTCCGACAGGAGCTTTTCTGGAGGGAATCTTGATTCCAGAAGCTGTTTTGGGGGCAGCTGCCGCGGAAGTTGTAGCGACGAAATCGGGCGATGAACTCTCATCAAGCAGCAGTGCGGTGGCAGGTGCAGGTCCCAAAGTCGCAGCACCAGCGCCTCCGGTCGAGGTCGCTACGCCGAAGTTTGTCACTGTCAAAGGTGGCAAGGGACGTTACTTGCTAACGGAAAATCGCGACGAACCCTACCTGCCCAAAGAGCCTGACTCCATCGGGGAGACGGGGCTAACCGAGACGTTAGTGGAAGAACTCATCCTCCGCTATCTGTTGGCTCGGGGTGAGGCATCTGGACGAATGATTTCTGATCAAATTAAGTTGCCCTTCCGGATTATTGATCCGATCTTAACACGTCTGAAAAATGAGCAATTAACTGCCTATCGAGGTGCGACATCTTTAAATGATTATATTCATTTAATTACGGATGCCGGTCGCGAAAGGGCGAGGTCTTATAATCAGAAGACAACTTATTTCGGTGCCGCTCCTGTGACACTGAAGGAATATGTCGAGTCTGTCAAGCATCAATCTATTGAACAGCAGCATCCGTCCGAGTCCGATTTGAACAGGGCATTTAGTGATCTACTCATTTCACCATTTCTGCTCGAAAGAATTGGGCCAGCCGTCAATAGCGGACGCGGGATGTTTCTTTACGGCTATCCGGGTAATGGTAAAACCAGTATTGCCGAGCGAGTGACGTCTGCTTTTGGAAAGTATATCTGGGTTCCCAAGGCTTTGATTATCGAAGGCGAAATCATTCGTCTTTTCGACCCGATGTTGCACGTGGCGGAGTCGCAGAATCAGACGCGAGGATGGATTGACAGTTCCCAGATAGATCAGCGGTGGATTCGAATCCGACGGCCTACCGTTGTGGCTGGTGGTGAACTCACAATGGCCATGTTAGAAATTGTTCGCAACGCTGAATCGAGGATCAATGAAGCTCCCATGCAATTGAAAAGCAATTGCGGGGTGCTATTG
>JAUMAI010000415.1:3355-4386 GCA_032116775.1 Pirellula sp.
GAGTGTCGATGAATTGTTGAATCGCTGGATCGTACCACTCGAGAAGAGGTATGATTATTTAAACATGATCAGCGGCAAGAAGACGCAAGTGCCGTTCGATCAGCTCGTTATTTTCTCGACCAACTTGGAGCCTAAGGATCTCGTGGATGAGGCTTTCTTACGCCGAATTCCTTATAAGATCGAAGTGGCGAATCCTTCCGAGGAAGCGTTCCGAAAGCTCTTCGAAATCATGTGCCCAAAGCTGTCTCTCCCCTACCGTCCGGAAGTTATTGATTATCTGGTCGAAGTGCATTACAAGCAGGCTAATAGGCCGTTTCGAAATTGTCATCCTCGAGACTTGCTGTTACAGGTTCGCAATTACTGCTTGTATAAGATGAAGCCACTTGATTTGCTGCCCGAGTACTTTGACTATGCAACCGCGAATTATTTCTCAGTCATGTAAGCAGTGATGGAACGCGCACTCTGCAGTCAGGCGTAGATTGCCCGGGGCACTTATGGCCGCTGTGCGAGTTACAAAAACGAAGGGATAGTACAATCGCGTGATTGTTGAGTGACTATTTTCTTGGCGAATTCTAGTTCCACCGCATTACCGCAGCAGATAAAAACCAAGGGAGTTTTATTTTCGCAGCGGCGCAGCGAGATTCTCGAAATCGAGCTTTAGCTGTGGATCCTGCGATGGTGGCCCGAACTCTTTGTAGAGTAAGCTGGGTTGGATGTCGCGACTGTTTTGGTACTTCTCGCTCGAGTATTCGCAGATGTCTCCGCAGACTTGGTGATAAAAAATCTGACAGATTTGTACCGCTGGGTAAATGCGAATCGGTTGAACGGCAAACATTTCCAAGGTCCAAAAGCCTCGGAAGCCAATATCGCCAAAGCCAGCGGTGACGTGAACAAAAAGGCCTAGACGACCCAGAGAGGATCGGCCTTCAATCATCGGTACCAAGTTTCTTGTTTCTGTAAATTCACAGGTCCTCCCCAAGTAAAGTTGATTGGGGCTCAGAACCAGCCCCTCGCTGGGGATTGTCAAGCGT
>JAUMAI010000416.1:0-5350 GCA_032116775.1 Pirellula sp.
AATCGATCCCGATTCGGTTGCACTCGAACCCGATTTAGGTGAGCCGGTCCCTACGGAAGACCTGTTGCCGTCACCGTTACCGACCGAGAGCGTTGCGAGCAATAAGACATTGCCACCTGAGTCCGCGAAAATCCCTACGTCGCTTCCCAGCGGCGTGAGCAGCTCTTTGGATATCGAAAAGGATATTGAGGATGAAAAGTCAACTTCGACTCCTCTCGCCTTACTACCCGATTCAACCAAGCCAGCACCAGCGGATTCAAAGCCTGAATCTTTAACTTACCGCTCCACCTCAACACCTGAAGGCCTCCCTGACCTAAGGAACATCGGTACCAAGCCTTTGGTATCGGCTCCACTAGGAACGCTTCCGGTTCAAGGTGCTTCCGTCCAGATAAACGCCACTGACAGAACAGATACAGCGCCAGCTACAAGCACTTTGACCAATGCTCCAGCAACCTCGGGCACGGCAGCTAGTCCCGCTGGAACACTCTTCCCAGCTCCACCGCAACTTAACGGCACCCCGTCGCAGCTACCGAGTCCACCGCCTGCACTAGGCAGTGCTCCCGAGAGCATCGCCGCTACTAACTCAAGTTCGCTGGCGTCGCTTCCTGCAGACAACAAAAATCTGAATTCTCTTCCAGCTACTCAACCATCAAGCTCCAATTCGCTGCCGGGAGGAACCAGTCGTCCTGAGGTAGTTGTTGAGGAAACAACATTCGAAATTGCCAAGGAAAAGGCAATGGGAGAAATTCAACGTGGTAAGCTAAAGGATGCATTGGTGCAGCTTACCTCTTGGTATGACAGAGCTGAGTTAACTCACGAGCAAGAAAAAGACCTGATCAATTTACTCGATGCCTTAGCGGCTGAAGTGATTTATTCATCCAGACACTATCTAGAGACACCTTACAAGGTTTCAAATAAAGAGACCTTAGAGCAGATCGCTCAAAACCACAACGTGACACCAGAGTTACTATCCAGCGTCAATCAAATCGAGAAACCTTACGTCCTAATACCGACGATGGAATTGAAAGTCTTGCGTGGCCCGTTCCGAGCAGATGTGAATCTGACCACCAACGAAATGACTCTTTTCCTTGATAACATGTATGCGGGAAGATTCCCGTTTGAGACTGGCAATGAATTCAGCAACATGGAAGGAACTTTCCCAGTTGCCCGCAAAGATCAGAATCGCAACTTTTACGCCAGCACTGGCGGTACCATCGGTGGTGGTGAAGCGACCAATCCTTACGGTCGTCATTGGATCGATCTAGGACAGCAACTCAGTATTCACGGCTCGCCAACCATTAACAGTCCTCAGACGGAGGGTGCAGGTTGTATCAGCCTTAGTCCCAAGGATGCAGAGGATGTGTATAATATTCTCACCGTTGGTTCCAAGATTACCATTAAACGCTAGAACATCCCGAAACACATCATGTACGACCCTGCTGCCTTAAAAGCTCTCATTGAGAAACATGCCCTACGATTTGGTCAGTTCCAATTAGCTAGTGGAAAAATCGGTTCTTATTACCTCGACTGTCGGCAGGTTACCCTACATCCACAAGGCGCCAATCTGATCGGTGCCGGCTTGTTACAGCTCATGGAAGGTAATCTTCCTGATGCGGTAGGTGGGATGGCCATCGGCGCCGACCCAATCACCGGTGCGATCATCACTCTGGCTGGCCAGCGTCAATTACCAATTCATGGTTTTATTGTTCGCAAAGAAGCCAAAACGCATGGCATGGGACGTCAGGTTGAAGGTCCAGTCCAACCCGGTATGCGAGCCGTCATTGTGGAAGACGTTGTCACCAGTGGTGGCAGCGCCCTGCAGGCGGTCGACGCGGCTGCTGCCTTTGGCCTGAAGATTGATACGATTATGGCTGTCGTTGATCGATTGGAAGGTGGAAGAGAAACGATCGAAGCTCGTGGGCTAAAATTACATACGCTTTTCACCGTCCGCGATTTCGGAATCCAAGCTTAGCATGGAAACTAAGTTGCACCAGCAACTCAAAGAGTTGTATGCCGCGACCGCCAGTCAGGTCGAGGTGAGGTTGCAAGGCTATATTATCGATGCGATTTCCAGCGGTGGTGAGTTGATTGAAGTTCAACACGCCCCGCTTGGTTCCATTCGCAAAAAGTGTGCGAACCTTCTAGAAAAGCATGACTTGCGCATCGTTAAACCTCTTGTCCATCGCAAGTGGATCGTTGGCTTAAAATCTAAGTCTGGTCCGATTCTACGGAAAAGACTAAGTCCTAAACGTGGCAACTTACTAGAGCTTTTTGCTGAACTCACGCATTTCGTTCCCGTCTTTCCTCATCCTCGCCTAACAATCGATGTCCCGCTCATAGACACCGAAGAATGGCGATACCCTGTCGAAAGACGCTGGGGAAAGCAATTTCGTATCCAAGACCAATATCTAGTGGATGTGCATCGCACGATTCAGCTGCGAACAGCGGAAGATCTGCTGGCCTTACTCAATTTGGAATCACTCCCCGAAACATTTCATTCCAAGGATCTTTCGCAATCCGTTGGCTGCCCTCGTTGGCTAGCACAGAAAATCGCTTACTGCCTTCGCACCATTCAGCTCACCAAAACAGTAGGCAAACAAGGCAACTTCATTCTCTATAAGTTGCAACCCAACGCAGCCTGACCCGAGTGGGCTTTACGGTAGATGCTCCAATAGATACTTCACCACCGGCAAGGAAAGACTGTTTCCCGCCAGACTCCATTGCTTCTTGAGCGACAACGATTCATCGAAGTGAAACGAATCAGGAAAACCGAGTAGTCGCAAAACCTCTCGTGGGGAAAAACGGCGATATCTTCCTGGCTCGTATTCGATGTAAGAGCCAGCTCCCGACGAGACCACTCCATAGCTTGAACCAAAGCAAGCCGACGGCTCATTCTCTCGCAATTCTGTAAGCCGGTCTAAACTCTTGAAATATTTTGTTATGAACGGCTCGTCGACCATCAATGCGCTGGAGAAGTCTTTGTCGAGAATATCCTTCCAACCAATTTGATACATAGGGAGAGGTAGCCAACTCCTCATCGATTGCAAACCAGCCACAAGATAGAATCGAGGTCTTCGATTTGGCCAGCCCATATCACTTGGGCAAAGATCGATCGTCCACCACTGATACCCGCAGCGCTGCAACTGTGCGCACAATAACTGGCACATATCACTATCACGAAAGCCTGTCACATTTTCCAGTAAAAGCCAACCTGGACGTAGTGCTGGTATCAGGCTAATGAGATTTTCCAGCGCGCGACAACGTGGATCATGGCGATCCTTTTTATGACCACGACGCGAAAAAGGTTGGCAAGGTGGCGAAAGCCACCAGGCATCCGCCTCCCACTGACGCAACCACTCCACACTAATACTTTCGATGGAATAGGTTTTATAAGGCGTCTGAAAGTTCAATTGATAAGTCGAGCGCGCCGCCTGATCGATGTCGATTGCCGCAACAACTTCATGCCGCAAACAACATGCGGAGAAACCTCCCAGGCCAGCAAAGAACTCGATGAACTTCAATGACATTACCGCTTATCTGCGATTCGCTAGCTCGCACCTTTCTGATCAGGATTTCGCTGAGAACTCACTCGCGAAGATGTCGATTCAAGAAATCGGTCATCATCTCGTACATGTGCCATCTTTGCTGCGGCTCTACCACTCCATGTCGATTGCGAGGATAGATCATCAAATCAAATGGCTTTCCTGCCTTTTGTAAGGCATGTGCCAGTTGCAAACTATTGCTCATGTGCACATTGTCATCGATCTCACCGTGAATGATTAACAGTCGACCATGCATATTGCTGGCTGCCTCGACAACAGAACTTTTCTTATATCCTTCTGGATTATTTTGGGGCGTATCCATGTAGCGTTCGGTGTAGATCGCGTCATAGTTTCGCCAATCCGTTACTGGGGCACCGGCGATTCCGACTCGGAACATCTTGCTGTGCGTTAAGGCATAACCAGAGAAATAACCACCGTAACTCCATCCCCAGACCCCGATACGATCAGCATCGCCCCAAGGCTGCTGACCAACCCAGCTTGCTGCATCTTCAAGATCCCGCAATTCAACCTCGCCAAGATTTCGATGAATGGGCCAAGTTTCCTTACCACCAGGACCCCGCGAAGCTCGATTATCACAGAGCACCACGATGTAGCCTTCCTGTGCCAGATATTGATGCCACCAATAGTTTCCTTCCTGATACCGATTCGCCACCGTCGGCGCCTGCGGTCCTCCATATACATGGAAAAGGACTGGAAACTTTTTCCCAGGGTTATTCAGATCAACTCCTGGAGGAGCAATGATCATCGATTGTAACTGCATCCCATCCCTGGCTGGAATTGTTGTCAGCAAGGGAGGTTGCGCCTGTAGGAATTTGAAGCGATCAATCGTAGTTGCTGAAAGTGTACGCACCAATTGTCCCGTGGTTGATTTAAGATCCAATCGTGACGGGCTCGCCATATTGCTATAGCGATCCATAAAGAACTTACCTGACGGATCCACATCGCAGCGATGCGTTCCAGGCTCGACTGTCAAACGTGTCAATTGACGGGTTGCAGCATCGACCAAGAACGCATGAGCCTCCGTGGGATGCTGGTAGTTCCCTTGCACAATCAGCTTTGCTCCATCCTCACTTACCCACAGAATCTCGGTAACATCCCAGTCACCTTCCGTGATTGCGGTACGACTCTGTCCATCCGAGGAAACTCGATAGACGTGACGTCGACCACCAGCTTGATCGCTCATCCAAATAAAATCACCGTTAGGTAGCCAACGTGGCTCATCAATAACATCGACCCAAGCAGGACTAGGTTCCCTTAGCAATTTAACCGAACGACCATCTGCCGTCGCTTCGCAGATATCGAGCCAAGTTTGGATCCGATTTTGCACTTGATACACAAGTTTCGAACTATCTGGACGCCAACCAACTCGCACGACAAGTCGATCATCCGCCGGATAGGAACTCAAATCGACTTCGGTCACCTTTTTCTCTGCCAACGACGCAACCCACAGCTTGACATCGGGCAGAGCATCACCCGCCTTTGGATAACGGGTTACTTCAACGGCTGACTTGAAGCTCAAACTGTCATCGATCGGGTATCGGTCGACTGGCTTTTCGTTGAGTTGCAGATAAGCAATTCTTGTCCCATCAGGACTCCACCAATGCGCTTTGAAATTTCCTCGTCCATAGATTTCTTCTTGATAAACCCAATCCAAAATACCATTGAGTAGATCTTCCTGATTCCCTTCAGTAACTTTCCAAGCAGTTCCTGTTTCAACATCTACGACAATGAGATTATTGTCCTCAACGTATGCAATCGCCTTTCCTGTAGGACTCAATTCGGCTAAC
>JAUMAI010000417.1:0-5537 GCA_032116775.1 Pirellula sp.
TTTTGAAACTGGAAATTACGGGGAATGGAAAGCGGAGGGGGCGGCGTTCGGTGATGTACCTCAGCAAAAAGAAACGATCGGGGATTATCAGGGAGACGTGAATCATCGCGGTAGGTTCTTCATTAATTCACACAACATTCGCAAGAGTCAGGCGAATACAGAAACTGGAGATGCCCCAACTGGTACGCTTACCTCACCAGAGTTTCTGCTCGACTGCGAAGAAATTGAGTTTCTAGTTGGAGGTGGGGCACACCAGGGTAAAACCTGTGTTAATTTGCTGATGGATGGCAAGGTGGTGCTTTCCACGACTGGCCGAAATAATAATCGGATGGAAATCGCCGTTTGGGACGTACGTCCATATTCAGGGAAGCGAGCACAGATTCAAATCGTGGACGACCATCAAGGAGGATGGGGTAATATTGGCGCCGATGATTTTCAATTGGTGAATGTCGAAGAGCTTCCGGTAACGGATGATGCTATCCGGCAACTTTTATTGCAGTGGCAAGAAGGTCGGAAGAAATTAGGCGAAAAGGTAGTTCGAAAATCGCATCTCGCTCCTGCCATGATTGATGGTACGGGAGAAAACGATCATGTCCTCATCCGAGGGAACTCCTCGAAACCAGGCAAGGTAGAACCGCGACGCTTTTTAGAGGCCGTAGCTGGTAACGAGCCAATGCCCATTGCTGTTGGCAGTGGAAGGTTGCAGCTGGCGGAGTCAATTAACGATCCTAAAAACCCTCTGTCACATCGAGTCATCGTGAATCGGCTTTGGCACTATCTATTGGGAAGAGGGATCGTGCCAACGGTTGACGACTTTGGCGTCCTTGGTCAACGACCCACCAACCTGCAATTGCTCGATCATTTGGCGACAAAATTTGTTCAAGATGGTCGAAGTTTAAAGAAGATGATTCGCTACATCGTGCTGTCAAAGACTTATCAGATGTCGAGTCGCTCCAATCCTACAGCAGCGACAAAAGATCCAAGCAATCTACTATGGCATCATCGACCTCCCAAAAGACTTGAAGGTGAAGTCATTCGTGACTCGCTGCTCGCAATTTCTGGAAGCCTCGATTCGACGCAATTCGGGCCAGGTGTTCCGATACACCTCACGGCCTTTATGGATGGGCGTGGTAGACCAGGGACGAGTGGGCCGTTAAATGGAAACGGGCGACGCACTATCTATATAACAGTACGCCGAAATTTTCTTTCTCCGTTTATGCTTGCCTTTGATACTCCTGTTCCGTTTAGCACGATGGGAAGAAGAAATGTATCAAATGTTCCCGCACAGGCATTGATTATGATGAACGACCCATTCGTGGTGGAACAAACACGGATTTGGGGAAATAAGATGGCAACAATGACCGAAGATAAGCCAGAACGTATTAAGAAGATGTACATGATGGCTTTTGCTAGGTCGCCATCGGATGCAGAATTGAAAATAGCGCTGTCGCTAGTGGATGATGCAGCAGACAACAACCGCTGGGTTGATTTGGCTCATGTGCTAGTAAATACCAAAGAGTTTATTTTTCTGAGGTAATACCCATGCATAGTCCATTTCCGTGTCGCAGATATAGCCCGCTCGCTGTTTCAAGACGTGATATGCTACGTCGGTGCTCCAGCGGTTTTGGTGCCTTAGCTCTTACTGCCTTGGGGCTAGATAGGGCATACAGCAGCGAAAGTACGCAGGGAGGCCAGGCAGGCCACGGGCCTCACCATCAAGTGCGAGCGAAGAACGTCATTTTTCTTTACATGGATGGTGGTCCCTCGCAGGTAGATACGTTTGATCCGAAGCCTTTGTTGGAAAAGTACAATGGTCGTGATCCGGGTGAGTTGTTTACCGTCGAACCGACACAGTTTAATAACAACGGCAAACTGTTGGCGAGTCCTTGGAAATTCCAGCAGCACGGTGAGTCTGGATTACCTGTCAGTTCGCTGTTTCCCAATATTGCTACATGTGCCGACGATCTTACCGTCATTCGTTCGCTAACTTCCGAGTTTCCTGAGCATACATTTGCTAATTACTTTTTGCATACAGGTAGCGGATTGCAGGGGCGACCCAGTATGGGCGCGTGGGTTA
This sequence comes from Pirellula sp., assembly GCA_032116775.1. GTDB lineage: Bacteria > Planctomycetota > Planctomycetia > Pirellulales > Pirellulaceae > JAFLCP01. Next base: position 2,078 of record JAUMAI010000417.1, read on the forward strand.
ATTACGGCTTAGGAAGTGAATGTCACGATCTACCTGGTTACGTCGTGCTGAATGGTGGATTAATTCCTCCTGGTGGGCTCGATTGTTTTGGTAGCGGTTTCTTGCCTGCAAGTTATCAGGGTTCGGTTTTCAAGCCTTCAGGCACAGGGGTTGCCAACATTGATCGCAGCGAGGCATCGGTTGATGCACAGCGGCGTAAACTCGATGTTGTCAAACAACTGGACATGTTAGCTGAGCGGGAATTTGGGAAGCATGATTCTCTAGAGTCTGCGATACGAAATTATGAACTAGCCTATGCAATGCAGATGGCAGTTCCTGGGGTGATGGCTTTAGATGGCGAACCGCAGCATATCAAAGCTATGTACGGCATGGAGTCCGATTATGCCCCAACGCGAATTTACGCGGCTCAATGCTTGATCGCTCGTCGTATGATTGAGAAAGGGGTTCGGTTCATTGAATTAACTTGTCCAAGCGTCGGGGGCGATCGTTGGGATCAGCATGCGAACCTCAAAGATGGCCATGAGAACAATGCTCGAGCTGTTGATCAACCGATTGCTGCGTTGCTAAAAGATCTCAAGCAACGTGGCTTGTTAAAGGATACTCTGGTGGTATGGGCTGGAGAATTTGGTCGAACTCCTTTCGCGCAAGGCTCGGATGGCCGAGATCATAATCCATTTGGCTTTAGCGTCTGGTTGGCAGGTGGTGGGGTCAAGTCGGGGATAGCTTACGGAGCGACTGATGAATTTGGGTACAAGGCAGTAGAGAACCGCGCGGAGATGCATGATCTGCATGCGACTATTTTGCATCTGATGGGGGTGGATCACACCCGCAGTACCTTCCGTTTTGGCGGTAGAGATATGCGGCTGACCGATGTGAAAGGCCATGTCATTCACGACATTATCGCGTAGGCAATTCTGCCAATAGACAAGGTGATTTCAGCGTAGTTGAAGAAGTCTCTGTTATGTTCCTTAACTATTCTCTCGTAGCTTCTTAACTTATGTAGCCTGTGGACGTGGGGCTGGTTCTAAGCGAGCCAGTTCAGCAAAGAAATCTGTAGGCATCCGAAATTCTGCTAGCTTGCATGGCGGGATAGCCGAGAAGATAATTCGGTTGATTCTTTTCATTGTCTAGCTCCAGCAAAGATTCAACATTATGAACTGTGGGCCGAGAATTTATTTTCTATTTGCGTGTTGGTTTCTGACGAATTGCGGACTCGTGTTGGCCGAGGAACGCAAGGCAAATGTTATCGTGATTCTGGCGGATGATCTTGGTTGGAGCGACACGACTCTCTATGGAAACACCAAGTTCTACAAGACACCGAATCTTGATCGACTAGCTAAACGTGGGATGACCTTTACACGAGCATACTCGGCCAGTCCGTTGTGTTCGCCGACACGTTCGGCCCTGCTTACCGGCATGAGTCCTGCTAGAACGGGAATAACAATTCCGAATGGTCATGTCCCGCAAGTGGTACTTGAGGCGAGTGTTCCAGCGTTTGCTGCCCCGAATGAGAAAGCGATATCTCCGAATCCACCTACCCGTTTAAAAAGCGAGTATCGCACGTTAGCGGAGGAGTTGCGTGATGCAGGTTATGCAACCGGGCACTTTGGTAAGTGGCATCTCGGCACTCCCCCTTTCTCGCCACTGGAGCAAGGATTTGAAGTGGATGTACCTAAGCACCCTGGTCCAGGGCCAGCTGGCAGTTTCGTCGCACCTTGGAGGTTTGCTCATATTAAAGAGAGTAAGCCGGGAGAGCATATCGAGGATCGAATGGCTCAAGAGGCGGTCGCCTGGATCGAAAAGAATCAGGACCGTCCTTTTTATCTGAACTACTGGATGTTCAGCGTACATGCTCCTTTTGATGCCAAAAAGGATTTGATTGAAAAGTATCGCGAGCAAATAGATGTCGGTGATTCTCAACGTAGTCCAACTTATGCTGCGATGATTGAAAGTATGGATGATGCGGTCGGAACTTTGCTGGACACATTAGATCGTCTAGGGATAGCAGATAACACGATCATCGTTTTTACCGCGGACAACGGCGGTAACATGTACAACGAAATTGATGGAACCACTCCTACCCATAATCGACCGTTACGAGGAGGTAAGGCAACTCTATTCGAAGGAGGGACCCGTGTCCCGTGTGTCATTGTTTGGCCGGGAGTCGTATCCCCCGCAAGTCGCAGTGATGTGCCCGTGCAAAGCGAAGATTATTTTCCGACAATCCTGGCTGGTCTGGGAATTCAACCTACCACGAATCAGCCTTGTGATGGCGTGAGTATTATTCCTGCCTTAAAGGGTGAGGAAATGATAGAGCGGAGTCTATTTCAGTTTTTCCCACATAGTCCCCGTGTACCCGAGTGGTTGCCTCCGTCTATTTCGGTTCATCACGGAGATTGGAAATTGATTCGGGTTTTTCATGGCGGTGAAAATGGGGAGCATCGCCATCTGCTTTTCAATCTAAGGGATGATTTGGGAGAGACGAGTAACCAGGCACTTGCGCATCCGTCGATAGTTAAGGAACTGTCCGAGGAAATTGATGCGTTTTTAATCAAAACGAAGGCGGTCGTGCCAACCCCAAACCCGAGATTTGATCCAGAGAAATATGATCCGAGTTTAGAAGGTGTACCACAGGCAAAGCCCAAGGCTAAGCAAGTAGCCAATGAAAACACTCCGGAGTCTGCGAAGAGAGACGAAAGTGATCCGGCGTTACAAGGGTGGAAGGCACGTAATTGCAACGCGAGCGTAACTGATGGTGCTGTGACCATAGTACCGACAAATGACAACAGCTTTCTCGGGTTCGCCGCTGGAAAGCATAATGGTGCTAGTCGGGTTCGATTTCGTATCAAGGCTTCAAGCGCGCGTTCGCACGTCGATTGGCTTCCAGGTGGCGTTACATCCGAAGCGAAAAGTGTTCCTTTTGCAATAACTGGCAATGACTGGGAAGAGATAGATGTCCCATTACCAGCGGAGGGGCCTCTTGGAATTGTACGCATCTATCTCCCGAAAGAAGCGGGCAAAGTTCAGATTGACTGGATTGAGATTATTTCTGCGCAACCCGAGAAAAAGACGCAGACAGGTTTTTGAGGCGAGGGGCGTTTGGGCTGTTGTTTTGAGGTACGGTTTGCTTACGTAAAGTGTTGGGTTGGGGGCAGTGAGAAGACGATGTTTTCAATTGTGGCAAATTGCGGGGGCATCTTTTTAATAAGCTTAGCCACGTCAAAACAAGTTGGTGCTGCGAAGGGTGCACGGCGTACTATCTAAGTTGGCTCTATTGCTTGTGATTATTAAGCGTGTATTGGCCATAGGGTGAGCGGTGATAATCTGTTGCGGTTTCACTGAGCGATGAATACTGATCGTTCACCGTCGTATTCTCCTAGCGTTTATGGGGTTCAGGTTGAAAGCAAGTTGAGCGACGCTGAAGCGTTGGTAAATCGGTTTGTCGATTAGAAGGTGCTGG
>JAUMAI010000418.1:0-4254 GCA_032116775.1 Pirellula sp.
TTCCCCTCCACCATCACCTTCGCCACGCCTGTCGCCTTGGCAAAATCATCCTCGGTAACCAGCAGCTAACTCTGCTGGGCGATACGAGGTGAATTGCCAAGCCAGGAGCAAACCAAGTGCAGTGGGAACTCGCGTTGCCGTTCTGTTTTGAGAGCAAGGTTGCAACCTTCGGTATGCGGCATCTCCGGTCGCTGCTCCGCGCTCCCTCCGTGCCTGCGACCACTCGCTCCGCTTACCTTTACTTGCTCTCCGCCTCCGGCGACTTGGGGATTCCGGATGACCTCAGGGCAAGGCGGAAGCCGATGAGGCGGTCACGGTACGACGGGTCGCGCCAGAGCCGGTCTGCCGACCGACAACCCGCGGCCACGAAGAGCCAACAGCCGCCACGGAGCACGCGGTCCGAGCCCTCCAGTGGTCCAACGGGATCGCTAACCGCACCCTTGGGATATTCACCGTGCCTGTCGCTGCACCATTCCCAGACGTTCCCATGCATATCATATAGGCCCCAAGCGTTCGGCTCCAAAAGTCCAACCGTATGGGTTCGTTGCGAACTGTTACGTTTAAACCAACCGTACTCGGGTAGCAAGCCCTCTTCATCATCAAATGAATATGCCGTCTTGCTACCAGCGCGACACGCGTATTCCCACTCTGCTTCGGTTGGTAAGCGATATTCGCGGCCTGTCTTCTTCTCCTCAGGCAGGTCCGATAGCTTTTTGCAAAACTCGACCGTATCGTCCCATGAAACATTCTCTACAGGGAGATCTGCGGTCTCGTTGCCAACTATGGCCCCTTGAAAGTGACTCGGATTCCTATCCATTACCTTTTCGTACTGAGCCTGCGTTACCTCATGTACACCAAGGTAGTAGTCCTTGCTGATCGTCACCTCGTGCTGGTTTTCGTCCTTCTGATGGCCTTCCTCAATCTCAGGCGAGCCCATCATGAATGTCCCTTTAGGGACCAGCACCAGCTTCATGCCGATGCTGTTGGTGATCTCTTTGGGCGACTGGGCTTGCAATTGATCCACGAAAAATAACAGCATCACAACGATGCCTTTGGCGATATTTGATGGCGTGTTTGGCATGGATCATCCTCTCATGGAAAACTCAGAGTGTGCTGGTCGTGAGCTATCGACGCACGATGCAGTGTACCATCTGAGGTAGAGCAGGGGTTTGGACGGTCTTGACCCTATGGACAGTGTTGACTGGATTGACTGCGGACCGCATTGACGAGATTGCCCCAATGGGGCTTAGTCGACAACAACGTCAACTTGGTCAATACAGTCAATACAGTCAATACAGTCAATACAGTCAAATCTCTGCCGCCGTCAGACGGCGTGGCTCAAGCACGTTTGGCCCTTTGAGGGTCCTTGCGAAGCGGTGGGGGATACCAATACCCAGGGCTTCGCTTCGCTTTGCCCTGGGCTATCTCATTGTGCCCCGTTGGGGCGGTTATCTCCGTCGTGCTTGTCACCATATTCCTTCTCGCTGGAATTCGCTGGAGCAGTCTATTCAACTCGATCGTTGTATCGATCTTCATCTTTCGTGCTCTAAACGAGGGACATCATGTAAAGCATTTCGCTACAGATCTGGGCCGAACGCTCGTCATATCGATGGGATTCAAATTCTGTGTCGTCTGCTACTTTTGGGTCTTCGTAACGAATCGGCATGCGGAGATCGCAGCCCATCACTAGCGGACACGCGTCGTCGGCCTGTGAACATGTCATTACCGCACAGTATCCTTTGCTCGGATTCGGCGGATCGCCATAGGCTTTCGAGAAGCAGACCTGCGGAGCAGCCGATTCGGAGGTATAGACGCTGTAGCGTGGATTAGTCGCAGCAGGATCGTCAGCAATAATCTTCAGTCCACATCGCTGCATGGCAGCGACTGCTCGGGGGTTAAATGCCGTTGCTTCGGTGCCACCTGAAAATGTCTCAACGCCGACTAATCCATAGTACTCGGCCGCAACCTGTGCCCAGATCTGCGAGAGATGACTACGCCTGGAATTGTGGGTACAGATGAACGTCAGTTTGGCAGGCTCCGACTTCGCCAAACGTTCACGAACAAACTCGGAAACTTGTGCCAACTCCGCCTTTCGATCGCTGGGTATAGCTTCAAAATTCGTTGCTCGTTCATCCAGGTATCGGAGCAGTTCGGGGTAAAGAGAACTGGCTGATGGCGAAGGCTGCTTTACGGTCATCGTTGAACTTTCTTCTGGCTTGATGCGAGGTAGCGAGGTCACAGTTCCTAATTCCATTGAGCAAGGAATCGTAGTGGTCAGCTACTGAAAAAATGCGTTTTTAGCATCTTGACGATCGTTGGGGAAGGCGGTACGCTTGCACGCTGACGCAAATATGCATTAAAAAGAGAGTTGACCATGAAGCCACAGGAAGCATCTCAGTGTTGCGGGCCGATCGATGATTTGCTCGACGCTGAACTTTTCAAGGCGTTGGGAGAACCGACGCGGTTGAAGCTGCTTTCATGCCTGGCTAAGTGTGGTCGCGCCTGTTCGGTCACCGAATTGACTCAATGCTGCGCAGTCGACTTCTCAGTGGTCTCACGGCACTTGGGAGTACTTGAGAAAGCTGGCGTTCTTTCCGCGACGAAACAAGGGCGAACGGTTTTCTATGAAGTTCGCTACAAGCACCTGACTGATGCTTTTCGCGCGTTGGCAAAGGCTGTCGAAGGATGTCGTCCCAAGCGTTGTGCCGCTAAAGCATCGCTTTAGCACTTCGCCCATGTCTACATCTCACCGCGCGGGTTCAAACCGCTCGCACGTAAACCAATCAGAAAGACAATCGAAATGGACAAAGCTGAAAAGTCAGCCATCAGCTTCTTTGAAAGGAATCTCACCTATTGGGTCGCCCTGTGCATGGTAATCGGAGTGCTCATCGGCAAATTTATGCCAGCAATCCCCAAGCTCTTGGCAAAGTTCGAGTACGCCAACGTTTCGATTCCAATTGCGGTTTTGATCTGGCTGATGATCTATCCAATGATGATGAAGGTCGATTTTGCCAGCGTGAAAAACGTCGGTAAGAATCCGAAAGGGCTGTTCGTGACCTGGGTCGTGAATTGGCTCATCAAGCCGTTCACGATGTTTGGTATCGCTGCCTTCTTTTTCTATGTGGTCTTCAAGCCGTGGATTTCTCCAGAGCTGGCAAAGGACTATCTTGCCGGAGCGGTTTTGCTAGGAGCTGCTCCGTGCACGGCGATGGTTTTCGTTTGGAGTCATCTCACTCGCGGCAATGCGGCCTACACCGTCGTTCAAGTGGCAACCAATGACTTGATCATCTTGATTGCCTTTACGCCCATTGTGGCGTTTCTACTTGGCATTGGTGGTATCACCATTCCATGGATGACGTTGATCGTCTCGGTGGTCCTGTTCGTGGTTGTACCACTGGTCGGTGGAGTGCTCACACGAAATCTGGTTATCCGCTCCAAGGGCGAAGAGTATTTTCAGAACGCGTTCATTCCGAAGTTCAACAGCATTACGATCGCGGGGCTGTTGCTCACACTGGTTCTAATTTTTTCGTTCCAGGGCGAAGTGATCATTAACAATCCGCTGCACATCGTGCTGATCGCCGTCCCGCTGATCATCCAAACGGTGCTGATCTTTTTCCTAGCTTATGGAGCCTGCTACCGACTGCACTGTCGTCACGATATCGCGGCTCCTGCTGGAATGATCGGTGCTTCCAACTTCTTTGAGCTTTCTGTTGCCGTCGCCATCACACTTTTCGGTGCCTCATCTCCAGTCGTACTGGCGACTATCGTAGGTGTACTAGTCGAAGTCCCGGTGATGCTGGCCTTGGTCAGCTACGCAAACAGAACCAGCGCTTCGTTCTCGAAATTTGAAACCAGTGGTCAGGGCTTAAAAAGGTGTGAGGACACGCGTCAGGCGCGTCATTCGTGGTTCGCGATTGTCTCCAGAGCGGGTCAGCGCTCCCTCCGTGCCTGCGACCACTCGCTCCGCTTACCTTTACTTGCTGTCCGCCTTCGGCGTCTTGGGGATTCCTTGCCGGGAACTCAGGGCAACGCGGAAGCCGTAGTCGAGAGCCCGGAGCGACGGGCCGATCCAACTCCGAAACGCCGACCGGCAACCCGCGGCCCCGGAGGACCAACTGCCGCCACGGATCACGCGGTCCGAGCCCTCTTTTGGTCCAGTCGGATCGCTGACGGCACCCTTGGGGTAGTCACCGTACCTGTCGCTGCACCATTCCCAGACGTTCCCGTGCATGTCGTATAGACCCCAGGCGTTCG
>JAUMAI010000419.1:0-5334 GCA_032116775.1 Pirellula sp.
TGTCATTCCAGGAGATCCATCCAGTGGCGTCCTTCCTAACGTTAGCCCAGATCCACCCGGTGATTATGGACAAGCCGATCATCGAGTGCAGGCATATTGTTTCCGCATGTGCTTGACGAACAATCCCGCCAATCGAATCCCCTTTCCCAAACCCGAAGACTACGATCCGAAGCAGTATGAAATCTTGCGACGCGTTCTTCTAGCAGGATGGCGCGAGCTATTCGACAAGTACGATCCTATCCCGAACCTTAAAACCGACACCAATAATCATGGACCATTTAGCACCGACTACATCGGCATGAACTACGACTATCCCACAGCAACCTACGAACGACGCCAGGAAATTATCGAGGCGCATAAGCGTTACCAGCAGGGACTTCTCTACTTCATGGCCAACGACCCTGGTGTACCAGAAGATGTCAGAAGGGCGATGTCCGAATGGGGCTTGGCTAAAGATGAGTTTGTAGACAATAACAACTGGCCTCACCAAATCTATGTTCGCGAAGCTCGTCGCATGATTGGCGAATTTGTTATGACCGAACATGAATTACTCAAGACACGGCCGGTCACGGACTCGGTCGGTATGGGCTCCTACACCATCGATTCGCATAATGTCCAACGCTATATCACCCCCGAAGGTTTTGTACAAAACGAGGGTGACATTGGCGTTTCCGCTAAGGGGCCTTATCCGATTTCAATGCGTTCGCTTCTACCGAAAGCCAGCGAAGCAAAGAATCTGCTCGTTCCGGTCTGTATATCCAGTTCACATATTGCCTTTGGGTCTATACGAATGGAACCGGTCTTCATGATCCTCGGCGAGTCTGCAGCCACGATCGGCTCAATCGCCCTAAACAAGGACTGCGCAGTCCAGGAAGTTACCTACCAAGAGCTCAAACCTCTACTCCTGAAATCAGGCCAGATACTCGAATACCAACCTGAAACGAAGCGAAAATAAAAGTGCTAAAGCTTCGCAGGTCGGGCAACTCTGGCTATTGCTGAATACGCCCTAAACTGCCAGGTGCAAGAGCGGAGGAAAGAAAACTTTCAACGCTCGCTTAAGAATAGCGGATGGGGAGGGATTCGAACCCACTCGCAAAACGCGGTGAATCTAAGCGGTATGGGCCAAAGTGGCGCAGAATGCGGCGCACTCGTCGCGCAGGCAACCCCATTGGCCCCCGACTTAGCGGCCGTTGTCGATGCTTGGTCTAAACTGCCCGACGCGATTCGGGCCGGCATCCTAGCGATGATTCGTGCGGTCCAGTAGGTCCGGCGAGCGCTCCCGATATTCCCGAAAGGTACTTCCCGGCCGACTTCGCCTAGCGAATGCCGTGGGAACGGTCGCAATTGGGAACACAGTTTCTTTCTCGCATCATTTCAATGGAGTTCCGACAATGCAATCTTCGGCGACTGACACCACGGCTGACCAACTGCTGGACTACCTGGCGAGCGACGGGACCGGCGGCGAGTGGACCTATTTCGCGCATCTGAGCGATTGGGAATCGCTCTACAACCTACGCCGCGAGCGGCATTTTTTGGGCCGCCTAACCCGCAATCTAGCCGATCGGGGACTAGCTGAGATTCGGCGGGCGGCCTTGGGGTTCCAAGTGCGGTTGACGACTGCCGGCGAAAAACTCGCCCAGCATCGCGAGCAGGCGGCCAGTCAGGCAGTCGCCGACCTCGACTGGGACACGCTGCTCGCGTAGCGTTCCAGGCAATGAGACTCACAGCGATGGGCACCCTTGGTTTCCAATTGCTTCGGTACAGCTTGACGCAGAGCGGTGCGAACATGGGCTCTTCAGCGTCCAGAAAACGCCAGAAGATCGCTGCCACTATGTGCAGTTCGATGTCACCCAATTTCCTTGCGCTGCGGCTTGAGCGCCTTTGCGCGTTGCGTCTGCATTGGCAAACGCGGTAATCCGAGTGACATCTGCCACGTCCGTAAGGTATACGTCTTGGCCGGCGTTTGGCACAACAGATCAATTTTTTCCTTGTCCCATCAGTGGCTTTTAAATCCTAATTCCATAGCGATTGCTATTTATTTGCCCCCCCACAGTACCCCACAGTATTAGTTTATCTCAGAAGTTTTATGGCGCTTTTTTTGGCCACTGAAAAAAACTTGACGACGATTCCGTGAAGTGCTACCCTCCCATTTTGTTACCACAAACACGACACGCCCAATCCAGGGGGAATCACTGTGAGATGGTTCGTTGTTCTGGTTTCTTTTGTGCTTTTGCTGAGTCTGCTTCTCAAAGTTCAATTTGTATTTTTTGATGCAGCTTGGACACTGAAATCAACATTCGCGCCCTCAGTTGTTGTCGCATCAATCGCAAGGGAATCGGCAATCTTAGCCTTTCTCTACTCAACGAAATCACTCTCAACAAAATTACTTTCAATACTAATTCTGTTCTTTGCTTACTTTGCTATAAGTGTTTACTCATTGCTTAAGGGTACAAGTTGTAATTGCTTTGGGGCTGCAGATGTTTCGCCTTTTGCTATGTCGATTTTTAATGGCCTAATCGCATCAATCGCGGCAGGCTCACTCTTGTTGATGCGGTCTCTGCGCGGGCGTGAGTATCTACAATTTGAGCCGTTAAAGGCATTCAGGGCAGTTGCGGTTTTTGTTGCGGTTTTTCTCGGCACTTTTGTTTCTAGCAAAGCTGGGATAGGACAGAGTACAAGCCAACTTCCACTACTCGTTCAACAGAATGAGGATTTGAAAGTTGCATTCGGCAAGCAAGCAGCTGTAGTTTTTCATGTTTCGAATCCCAATAGATTTCCGGTAAAGATTGTCGGTCATAAATTGTCATGCAGCTGTTTGCGAGACATCAAATACCCTGCAGTCATAGCCTCCAAGGGAAACGCAACCATACAAATTCAATTTGCGGGTGAAAGTCCTGGGATGATCGATAAGAATTTTCGTTTGTTCTTTTCAGGTGTTGGATTGAATGTTGTTTCTGTTTCTATCAACGGGCACGTTTTGCCCAAGGAGAGCAATTAAATGAAAAGGTATTTGCTGGATTTGCTAGAGTTGTTGGGATTATGATGGTGGCTTTTTCGGTGCTAAACGCGACGATTGAACTTCGGGCTGAGGATCCAGGTGATACGTCAAATGGACTTTTTTGTCTTTCGGGGTGTGACTCTGGATGCACCACACGAACACCTACCGAAGGTTGGCTAAACGGTATTCACTATTGGGTATGTTCGCCAATTGGAACCGGCTGTAGCGCGGGCCTCTTTTGCGATTGTTACTGTACTACCAACTTAAGTGTTCAGAACCCACCAACGGTTTGTTATTGCGACTAGTGCTTTTTGTCGGAGTATGGTGGTGAATTAGTGCGTTCCATGTTTCGGAGTAATTGCTGTGAAGATACTATGGATGTTGTCGATTTGCATTTTCAGTAGTACCGCGAATGCTCAAACATGGGACGCCATTTCGGCGGCATGGCAGTCTGAAGTTGGATCGGTGACTTCAAGTTGCACAGGTGAGTACAAAATCGAGGTTCTGTCCGCAGGCGAAAAGACCGGAAGTAAAGTCGAATTTGAGATCGCGCGAAATGGGCTCAGTTTCTATTCAGTTCAAAAACGTGACGGGACGTTTGTGAGCGTCAATGCAAGTAACCCCAGCTATTCGTTTCAGCTTGGACGCATTAAGGGACAGGATGAATGGTCAATTACTGCTGTTAAACCTAGTCTTGCGAAAGACGCGGATGTAATTCATGTTCTCTGCCGAGAGGGATATGGAGCCGGGGCAAACTTACTTTGCCTACCTGTGGTTTGGCGGGAATTATCCTTCATGACGGAATCAAGTAATTTTTCCTCTTTGGAAGTGCAGCAAACTGGCGATTTTTTGGAAGTAAACTTCGCAATAAACAAAGAGCTCTACACAAACGGCAAATTTCCGTTTGAAGACGGGAAGTTGACTCTTCTAAAGGAGTATCCTTATTGGCCCTCAAGAATGGAGTTAAATCGCAAAGGAGAAATCATCACCGAGGAAATGGTTGAAATGATGATTAAGTCGGGAATTAAAGGCTCGGATGGAAAGCCGGTGTCGATGTCACTGGCTGGCCAAAAGATGGACGATGGTACGTTAATTGCGGTTTGGACTTACGCTTCTGAAAGTGGTGAAATGGTACCAAAAAGGTTAGAGGTTTCGGGTAATGCCTATTCACAGTATAGCGTTGAAAGACTGGACAAGGATATTGTGTATGACGATGACAAAACGTATTTGACTCATTGGGGGTTCGCAGAGCCAGCTGGGATGCCATCAAGAAATGGCATCGGGTTATGGGGTTGGTTAATCATCGGTGTAATTGGTTTTATTGTCGTTGTGTTTTCGTACTTGAAATTTAAACGCTAGAGGTACGCTGCGATGTATCGCCGTGGATTTACGCTAGTTGAGTTGTTGGTAGTAACAGCGATCATCGGCATATTGAGTGGACTGACCTTGACAGCAGTTCAAGCGGCTCGGGAAGCAGCTCGACGAGTTTCATGTAACAACCAAATGAAGCAAATCGGATTAGCATTGATCGAACATGAAACATGTTTTCGCAAGTTTCCTGCTGGTACGGTTGCTCGGTTTCAGGAACTTGAATACACAAGTTGGATGGTTTCCATCCTGCCACAACTTGAAGAGGTTGCTTGGTTTGAAGAAATTCGGTCGCTTTCAAAACTACAAAACTCTCCCTTCCGTCCGATCGTCCATCCAAGTTTAGCAAAGGTTAATCATCACTACGCTTGCCCATCCGACCCACATAGCTCTACTCTTCAGTACTCTTTACGTCATAGCATGCTCGTTGCGCCGACATCATTCTTGGGAGTTTCTGGGATAAATTCTAATAACCATGACGGGATTTTGTATTTCGATTCGCGAGTTAAGGCGCGCGACATCGTTGACGGTTTGTCTCAGACCATTATGGTAGGTGAAAGGCCCATTTCAGGCGGCAAGAACTTCGGATGGTGGTACGCTGGTGTCGGTGTCGACGGGGCTTTTGATCATACACTAGGTGTATACGAAGAAGTCGATCCCACAAATCCATGGATGCCGTGCAATGCCAGGAAGTTTGTCTTTCCTGAGCAAGTCAGTTCGTCAGATTGTGATGGCATGAACTATTGGAGTTTTCATCCTGGGGGAGCCAATTTTCTTTACGCTGATGGTTCAGTTCATTTTGTGGCTTATGGTTCAGATAACGTGCTAAGTGCATTATCGACGCGATCTGGGCGTGACTAAAGATGTTAAAGTGATGAATCTGAAACAAGGTTCCTATTTCACAAATCGTTGACGATTTCTGTGAACAGGTTACTTTTGTTTCAATCCTCCGACGCTGCAAGGCATTC
>JAUMAI010000420.1:0-6665 GCA_032116775.1 Pirellula sp.
GGAAAATGGTTACGTCAAAAGAGGATCTCAAGCGTTGAATTGACAAAGCTCTACCTCCAACGGATGACTCGATACGACTCCATTCTTCAGGCGGTGGCTGAGCGTTTGGATGAGGCCGCACTTCAGGCGGCCTCGGTCGCGGATGATGAATTAAGTCGTGGTAAGGATCGAGGACCATTACATGGTATTCCGTATGGTGCCAAAGATCTCATGGCCATTCCACCTTGGCCAACACAATGGGGTGCTCCTGCTTATCGTGATCAGGTTCGTGCCGTAACAGCGACTGTTGCCAACCGACTTGCAGATGCAGGGGCAATACTAATCGCCAAGCTCTCGCTCGGCGCACTCGCGATGGGTGATCAGTGGTACGGTGGGATGACAAGAAATCCATGGGATCCTCGACAGGGAAGTAGTGGTTCATCTGCTGGGTCAGCTTCAGCGGCCGCGGCGGGGCTTTGCGGCTTTGCCATCGGTAGCGAAACATTAGGCAGTATTGTTTCGCCAACACGGCGCTGTCATGTCACTGGATTACGGCCAACGTTTGGGCGCGTCTCACGAGCTGGCTGTATGACGTTGTCTTGGAGTATGGATAAGATTGGTCCGATTGCCAGGACTGCTTATGATTGCGCGGTGATCCTTGCGGCCATTGCCGGTGAGGATCCGAACGATCCGACTACAATTGAGATGCCCTTTCGATTTCCCTATGCCCAACCTGTGAATCAATGGCGTATTGGCTATATCGAATCACAGCTTACCGTCGGGGAGAAAAGGTGCTTAGAGGCTCTTAAAGAAGCAGGTGCGCAGTGCATATCCATTGAAAAGTTACCTGATCGCTTTCCTCTGGAAGCGATGTTAGTCTCGCTGAACGTCGAAGCGGCTACTAGCTTTGATGATCTGCTCCGCACTGGGCCTCTCAGAGGCCTTGGGGCATGGCCAACTATTTTCAGAGAAGGTCAGTTCGTTCCAGCAGTGCATTATCTGCGAGCCAATCGCTTGCGCACAGAACTCATACGCGAAGCGGAAGAGTTTTATTCAAAGTTCGATGTTGTCCTTGGAAGCGATGATTTACTGCTGACCAATTTGACGGGCCATCCAAGTATGATTGTCACCGCTGACTCAATGCTGGGGCGCGGTGCCGAACGTCCCTGGCCAATTAAATTGACATCGCATTACTGGGGTGAAGATCGTTTATTGACCATTGCTGGGTGGTTACAGCAAAAACTGCCTCCTCAGCCCGCAGCACCTGAAGGTTTTGGGTGGGAATAAAAAGAGCGGCGACTTTGATTGACCTCGTAAAAAAGCTGCCGCTCCCCTACAATCTAAGGGAGTATTTCTGCAACCCTAGGCCGACTGGAAAAGTCAAATGCGATTGATCGGAACGCTCGAAGGACGCCAACGAGCGGAATTGTTCGTGGCTTACTTAATTGCTCAACGCATGCGCACCATTGTAGAGCCACAATCTGGTGCTACAGATGTTTGGGAAGTATGGATCTGTGATGAAGACCAGGTTGCGACGGCTAAATCGGAGTTCGAGCAGTTCAGGGCTACTAGCGACTTTCGCAAGTACGAAGAAGGACGCAAGCAGGCGGAAGAGCTGTTAAAGGCAGAGCAAAAGAGAGTTGCGTCGGTTGCAAAAAATATTAAGAAAGTCACCTACAGCGGCCAAGGGGCTGTTGTGAGTGGTTGGCCCCCACCTATCACATTGACAATACTTGTAATCGCCAGTCTAGTTTCTTTGGTCACCGGTTTTGGTAGTCCTGATCGAAATAATGGCTTAGGTAAGCAAGTACTTAACGAATTGTCTTTTGTAGATAGGGCTGCCTACGAACGAGAGTTCGTCAAAAACGAAGGCTACGTAGATCCTGCTTTAAGTTTGAAGAAGGGTGAGTTGTGGCGGGCGATCACCCCGATCTTTTTGCATTTTCATGCGTTGCATCTGTTGTTTAATCTGTTGACGATCGTACCTTTGGGGCGACTAATCGAAAGATATGAAGGTGCGACCAGATACGGCATAATACTTTTCATTACTGCCGTTGCATCGAATCTGCTTCAAGGCTTGATGCCCGAGCAATACTTCGGAAGTCCGCTCTTCGGCGGATTATCTGGAGTGGCATTTGGTTTGTTTGGTTATCTGTGGGTCAAGACGACCTTGCAGCCAGATATCGGATTCTTCTTCCCGACCAGTACGATTACTCTAATGTTGATTTGGTTGGTGGTCGGTTTTACCGGAACGGTGGGGCCAATAGCGAATCTCGCGCATCTCGGTGGGCTTTTATCGGGTATGGCCATGGCATGGCTGTTTGTCCAATTCCCGGCGTCCAACAAAGCCCGTTAACACCTTGAAAAAGTGTTTTGCTTTCTCAGAATCTTGAGTGTCTAGCCCAATACCGTCAAGGGACGGTAGGGTAGGCAGATAAAGGGAAGTATTAAGCAGGGCCAACCGATAAGGATCCTTCCCCAGCTCAGCGTCGCGTTGTCGTTGCGAGTTGGAGGATGCCGCAAACCTGAAATAACAACCAGGATGAGCATCAGCACAAACAGCATTTGTTGAGAATAGATCATAAAACCAATGGCCAGTCCTAAGAATAGTCTGGCAACCCAAACGCTCTGCTTTCCCATCAAGCCAAATGTGACATGGCCGCCATCTAGTTGGCCCATTGGAACCATGTTAAGGCCAGTCACTAATAAGCCCGTCCAACCAGCCATCAGCCATGGATTAATTTCAGTGTTAAGGGTTGGAAGCGTTGCCGCACCACCTTCTCGGAACAAATCGGCAAGCCATTGAATCAGTAATGGGTGGCCCAGTACGAAGCCCTGTTCAGCAACGGTGCCTTTACCATCGGCTGAGGAGATGACACCGACCATCAGAATTGGCAAAGCGACAAACAAACCGGCAAGTGGCCCCGCAATACCGATGTCGAATACCTCTCGACGGTCCGCCTGCCTGCCATCCATCGCAATTACAGCACCGAAAGTGCCTAAGGGTGAAAGCGGCATCGGCAGAAAAAGAGGTGGTGTGGCTGACACGCGGTATCGCACGGTCATTAAGTAATGACCCATTTCATGGGCCAATAAAATGGCAAGCGTGGCTAATGAGTAAGTTAAGCCGCTTTCCCAATGTGCCAAGATTGCCTGCCGAGCTGGCATCAGAGAGCCGTAATAGGGAGAGGCCAGCAAAGGCCCCACGGGCAACCAATGCGAGACCCCAGCCCAAAACATCGTTACGGCTGTCAAAAGAAACAATACAATTGCTGTTCGCCAAGTAACACGCAAACGTCCCAGTTTCATCGGCGTATAATTTTCAACTCCAGTCACCTCAAGTCGCCGATCCATTTCAGAGTGTGTGTTAACCTCAGGCTGTGGACTCATCAACCGTCTACTCAGTAATTAAGTCTTGGTCTGTTACTTTGCAACATCGCACAAGTATGTCGTGTCACATGCCCCTATTATTTCTTTGGGTTATCCGTAAGATCACCCAGGCCAACCAGTGCTAAAAGCCTTAGTGCATTGGTCGTGGGGGTAGGGCCTGTTCTCATTTTATAATCGAATGTCATACGGCGTTCGTCTCCCACTTGTTCGATCAGTTCTCGAAAGTGTACCACGTTGCAACGAGGTTCTAGCAGTGGGTGGGTAACTAAATCTAGATCATGAGTGGAAACAGCTCCAAATGCTCCTGTCTCCAAAAGCGTGTTTAGAACATGGCCTACAGCAATATGTCGCTCTCGGCTATTCGTGCCTTGCATGATCTCGTCAAGCAGGAATAGGACCCTCGCGTCGTTATTTCCTTGTTCCGCCGACGCGATGTCAACCACTTCCCGCAAGCGGCGTAATTCTGCCATGAAATACGATATGCCTTGGTCAAGGCTATCGCGAATTCGAATACTCGTCGCCAACAGGATCGGTGGCATGCTGAAGCTAGCGGCACATACAGGAGCGCCTGTACGCGCCAATAAAATATTGATTCCCAAGGCTCTTAGGAAAGTACTTTTACCCGACATATTCGAACCGGTAACTAGCCAGAGCGGCCGGTTAGGTTGCATTTCGATGTCGTTGGTTACTCGCTTTGAATCTTTGATCAATGGATGCCCAAGATGTTGAGCTTTGAGTCGAGGGGCATTGTCATCACGGATTTCTGGAAGACACCAGTCAGGGTTTTCAAAACGAATAGCAGCTAAAGAGCAGATCGCTTCAAATTGGGCTAAAACGGAAAACCAGCCTCGTGCACTGCCTCCATATTTACGTTGCCAATTCTCGAGTACTTCAATCGAACGAAAATCCCAGGCAACTAAAACTTGAAGGATTAGATAGGGAATAAAGAATAAGGCGCTATGCCGAATGCCAGCTAGGCCTATCCTCCATCTGAGGCTCTTAAACGCGATCGCCGCACTGCCAGCTTGATTGAGTTCCGTGTGTAGTCTTCTCAGTAATTCAGGCTGATCTTTGTTGACTGATTTTGCATTGGGTTCGAACATCAAATCAAGCAATTCGCGATATCTATCAACCTCTTGATGCCTGGAAGAGATACGTTGAAAGATATCATGCAAATGACTCCCATAGCCGACGCATATCAATACATTGGAGACAATGCCTGCCACGACCAGTCCGAGCAATATCTCCATTGGTAGACTTAGTGCCAAGAACGAATTGATTATCAGCGATGTGACACCAAGTACGATCAATCCACAGCCGATCCAGCTAAGGGATCTCAGCCAGGGACGTGAACCGAGCCATGGAGTGCTGGAGGCCCAGGCGAGAAATCTCTCAGGAGAGGCGGTTCCCGAAGCGACTTCTGAACTTAGACAATAGACACGCTCGCGCAAATCGACCTGTTCGGCAAAGTAGGGGATCGTTTGCTGGCGTAGTCGAATCGCTTCTCTATTTGGTGGTTCCAGTATCCAAGAGAGGAGCAATTCGCGGGCAGGATTGGTTTCCGCAAAGCATAACCAGTGCATCAATGAAGCTCTTCCAGTGACATCAAGATCATCTGCAAGTGCTTGGTATTGCTGGGGCACGCTGGCTCTTATGTTGGGCAACTGATCCCAGTCTCGATTTAATCTTGCCAGTAGACGATTAAATAAATTGCTTTTTTGCTCGTTTCGCCAAAGCTCGAGACGAAACTGTTCATGCCAAGTGATGACACCTAGAAAAATAATTGCCAAGCACCATCCGAGTGTTGTCCACGGTACAGGTCTGGCTGCAATAGAGTATCCAAAAAACAATAAGGCAGCCGCTACAAAAAACAACGCGATGCGTATTTTGCTAAGTATACGGTCTCTTTTCTCAAGCTCCGCTCGGCGTGTCTGCAATGCCTTTAATTTGTTTTCGTAGTGATTCAGAGCTTCGGACAATTTATTCTTTCTTTAGTGATAACATGTATTCGACAATATCGATTAAGCCTTGCTCGTCGAAGTTGTGATGGAGGTTTTCGGGCATCAAAGACTTCTCTTGTTTTTTGAACTCAGTGACTTCCTCGCGTGGAAATTTCCTTTCTATTCCTTGTGAATCTTTCAGGATGATTTCAGTGTCCGTTTGGCTTACAAGTAATCCAGTGGCAACTTCACCACTGTCGGTCTGGAGTATATGAGACTCGTAATTGTGACTTATACCAGCACTCGGGTCGAGAATTGCCACAAACATTGCTTCACGCGTGAGTTTATTACCAATTTCCGATAGGTCAGGTCCAACGCTTTTTCCGAAGCCCTTAACAAGATGACAATTTGCGCAAGTTGCAACTCCTCGGAATAGTTTCTCACCTTCGCTGGTTTTGCCAGAGCGCTTCGCCAACTCCTCGATTGGTGGCAATGGTTTTTGATCTTTCGACATCGGGAGGGGAAATAATTCCGCTGCGCTGGCCGCTATCGTTTGGTCTGTACTAGAACGTAATGCTCCAGCCACCAATGGTTTGGCGTCACCTCTCAACTTGCCATCCTTGGCAAAGGCGATCAACGTTGTCTGCCCCGATTTATTTCTTGCCATGCCTTGCGCAGCAACTGCGACCATGGGGCTGGTAGCATCTGGGTCAGTGACAACACGACTCAGTATTGCAGGCACCTTGGCATGGTTAGCAAGCGCCAATTTGCTGACGACAAGGTGAGCATTTTCCTTTTGTTTATTATCTGCAATCCATTGAGAGATAATGGACTCGCCTTGTCGGTTTAGGGCAGACTCGATTGCTTGCACCGCGGTCGAATCAGTCGCACGGTCCGATTGGGCGAAGTCCCATAGTAATTGAGTGGAGTTTTCGGGCTCAGTATGCTCGATGACCTTTAAAAATAGATTTCCATCTTTCGTGTTCTTCAAGAATCGGAGGACCAAGGCATTGGTCTTTTCATCTTTCTTTACATCCGCTTTAGGAATTCGCAGCAGCGCTTCTATCAAAATCTTATCGCGTCTGGCCTGCAATGGATTGGTCGATTCCTGTATGGCAACCGCTGAGGAGGACAAGAAGAGGCTGGCAATCAGATGCATTGCTACAAAACAAGTTGTTATTCGGCGTGCCATAGATTGAAGCGATTGACCTAAACAATTGCGGCGTAAGGAATGTCAATGAAAACAACAAAAAGGCATTGGGGTTTTTCTGCCCCAATGCCTTAGGTTACGAAGGTTGCAACAGAGTGCTAAGGGGCACTTGAATCTCCGAGGAGTTCCTTCAGAGCGGCTTCACG
>JAUMAI010000421.1:0-4584 GCA_032116775.1 Pirellula sp.
AGAGCGACAAAGGCAGGTATGAACGTCCACACGAAAAGAATGTAAAGCAGACCGATCCAAGGACGGTTCAAGTAAAAATGATGAATCCCCAATCCACCCAGAAAGAGCGCCAGCAGGATTGCAACCGTCTTGTCTTTCCTCCCTGTGGCAGGCCCATGATAATGATGGACATTCACCACTTGAGGCGTGGCATTGGTCGAATAAGAAATCGTGGAATATCCACTCATGTTTTGTGTTGGGTAATTAACAACCACCCCACTGTTCGGAGAAGCATTCGCAGCTTGCCGAGGCTGCTCCAAAAACTCGTTACAGAATCTACATTTGATCGCCTGAAGCGCGATCGACTCACCACAAAAGGGACATTGTTTCTCGACTTTGGATTGCGGAGGAATTTGTGGTATCGACGGTAATGCGGGAGGCGCGCTCGGTTTGACAGCTTGCACAAGCGCTAGCTCGGTAACGGGGGGAGCAATGAGCCCTGGCACCTCCGAAGCTAATACCCAACCACCCTCCCCCTCGCGGCGAATCTTTGTGTTCTCATCGATGGTTCGATTAACCACCATTTTTTTGAGTTGCGCCGAATCAATCGGTCCAAGCGTCTTGCCTCGAATTTCTACGAACCATCTCGCAGACATCGCTACCTCGAAACATCATCTGGGGAACATCATCTAGCCCAGAGGCTAAACGTTAGTCGGATCTGGAAGAATCCTTTTGGTCAACTCAAAGAATAAGCCAGATTCACTTTTCTGGCCATTCAATTCACTCGCTCTTTTAGGGGAATATTCGCATTGTTTTAAGCGTTTTTCAGCACCGAAATTATTGCTCTGATTTATCAACAACTTTTTGTTTTTCGTGGCATGTAGATCGACACCTGCACGCTTAAGCTCAATCAGAACACCTCTTCGAGATCAGCGAAAACCCTTCTCAATTAGCTAGCTAGGTTTGTTTCGTAAACCAGTTATTTGTCTGTCGCAATCATCGAATTCTTGGTCCATTCTCTTGTGAGCAAGTTACTGAACTCTCTGCCAAAAACCGCATCCTGAAAAGTGACGAGATTTCGCTTCGATGATGTGAACAAGGCCAAGTGGCCAAGTACATCTGTTTGAATATGTAATGGACGAAGATGAGTGTTGGAAAACAGAGGCAAGCCACCTCTACAGACTGAGATATTAAGACTGAGAACTCATGGGACGGAGAGCGAAGTGGATACAAAGCAGATTGGCTTATTTGCGAATCGTCGGGAAGTATAAGCAGGAATTTCACTTAGAAAGTTGATAGAGTAATGACCTGATGTGGAACAACTGCAATCAAAGTGGTCTTATCATTGCAAGCGATGTCAGAAAGTTACGAAGTTACCTGTCCTTTTTGCAAACTAGAGCCAGCGCGAATTGTGTTTGGTGATGAATTGATTGTTGCGCTGTGGGATGGCTTTCCAGTCAGCCCAGGACATCTACTGATTCTACCCAGAAGACACGCAGCGACTTGGTTCGATGCTAATCCCGCAGAACAGCAAGCTATCTGGAAAGCTGTTGATCGAGCGAAAGAAGAGATTCTAAAACTCTATCAGCCTGACGGTTTCAATATTGGAATCAATATCGGTGCTGCCGCTGGTCAAACAGTTCCGCACCTACATCTGCATGTCATTCCTCGATACCAAGGTGATGTGGAGGATCCTCGTGGCGGAGTTCGATATGTCATTCCGCAAAAAGCGAATTATTTAAAACAAACAGCTGTAGCACCTACCAACGATCGCACTGTTATTGTTCAACACCAACACGCTAGCGATTTTGGCAAGATTGTTAAAGTCGTAGCAGCTTCCCCCGTGCAGCGATTACCAAGCATTGGCGATAGTTCCTTGGTACGTGGCGAAAGAGACCCGCTGTTACCACACATCTGCTATGAATTCGAGCATGCTAATACAGCTGACCTATCGGTCGCTTTCATCCAACGAAGTGGTGTGAGGCTATTGCGTCCCTACCTCATCGATATGCTTCAGCGAGGGGGCAGGATTCGTATTCTCACCGGTGACTATCTGAATGTAACCGATCCCGCAGCTCTCGCCGAACTACTCGACTTGGAAGGAGACTTGCAGCTACGCGTTTTTCAAGCCAATGAAATCTCGTTTCATCCGAAGGCTTATTTATTTCAACGCGACTTGGGTAGCGGTACCGCGTTCGTCGGCAGTTCAAATCTAACCCATACTGCTCTGCAAAGTGGTATCGAGTGGAATTATCGGGTCTACAAAGTTACAGATGGCAATGGTTATGCTGACGTGCAGGCAGCCTTTGAGGAATTATGGAATCATCCTCTTACCTGCCCAATAACGCATGAATGGATTGAAGCTTACCAGAAGCGTCGTGAATTAGCGAAGTCAATCGACGTATCTCGCTTGGCCGATCATACGGATTTAACCCGACCACCGCAACCCAATACAATTCAGATCGAGGCACTCCAAGCCTTGCAAGCATGTCGCAACTCTGGGCAAACAGCAGGACTGGTAGTTCTTGCTACCGGCCTTGGCAAGACATGGCTGTCGGCTTTTGATAGCGCGCGACCAGAATTCAAACGCATACTCTTTGTCGCCCACCGCGACGAAATCCTTCAACAAGCGATCCACACCTACCGAATCATTCAACCAAATGCCAATATTGGTAAATACACAGGTACGGAAAAGAAACAACAAGCCGATATTCTATTCGCTTCAATTCAGACGCTTGGACGAATACCCCATCTACGTCACTTCGCTCCAGATGCATTTGACTACATCATTGTCGATGAATTCCATCATGCTGCTGCTAAAACCTATCGGAATCTAATTGACTATTTTGAACCGAAATTTTTACTAGGCCTCACAGCCACCCCAGAAAGGACCGATGGTGGCGATCTCTTATCACTGTGCGGCGGTAATCTGGTTTTCCGTTGCGATTTAGTAAGGGGAATTCAGGACGATCTACTAGCACCCTTCCGCTATTATGGTGTCCCGGACCAAGTCGATTACACCAACATACCATGGCGTAGTGCGCGATTTGATGAAGAGTCACTGACTGTAGCTGTCGCCACACAAGAACGTGCTCGCAATGCACTGGAGATGTTCCGGAAATATCATGCAACTCGCGCGATAGGCTTTTGCTGCTCAATGCGCCACGCCGACTTTATGGCGGAAGCTTTTCGCGAAGCAGGTTTACGAGCTGTCGCAGTACACTCTGGCCCAACCTCAGCTCCGCGAGCTCTATCGCTCGAACAACTTGCTCAAGGACAAATTGATATTATCTTCGCTGTCGATATGTTCAATGAAGGACTCGATATCCCAAGTGTTGATACTATTTTAATGCTACGCCCCACGGAATCAGAGATCATTTGGCTGCAACAGTTTGGCCGTGGATTGCGCAAAGCAACAAATAAAGATCATGTCCGAGTTATCGACTACATCGGAAATCATCGTTCATTCTTGGTAAAAGTCCGTTCCTTGTTAGAACCGCTCTGCGGCTTGCTTCCGAGCGATCACGATCTACACGAAGCATTGCGGCGAGCTAACTCAGGAGAACTTGTCCTTCCTACAGGCTGCGAGGTAACGTATCAACTCGAAGCAATCGATATTTTATCGAAGCTTCTTAGACAAAATCGACAGGATGCCATCGAAACCTGGATTGTCGATTATCTTCAACAACACGATACTCGACCGCGCGCCATCGAGCTCTATCACGCTCGCTATAACCCACGGGCAGTGCACTCTGATTATGGATCATGGCTCGAGTATCTGACTTACCTCCATTCAAAAGAAAAAGTGTATTTGAGTGAACAAGAAGTTCAATCTATCGAACAGTATCGACCTTGGTGGCGGGAACTCTGCACGACGCGAATGACTAAAAGCTTTAAGATGTTAGTGCTGCTCGCGATAAATCATCGAAAAGCGTGGGATCGTCGCATCACCTGGGAGGAACTAGCAGAGGAATTTCAGCGTCTGGCGGGCCGAATCAGAGGCGTTCGTGAAGACATCGCGATCGATCTGAACGATACAAAAGCTCTAAAACGTTTGGTGCGTGACAATCCTGGTAAAGCGTGGGGCGGAAGCCAATTTTTTATCGCAGATGAGAATGGTTTACAGTTTGCACTACCCACCAACAATAATGATTATGAAAACCTTGAAACTCTGACAGATGAACTAGTTCAATGGCGATTGGCTGAATATTTCAATCGGCCTGGAAATGAAAAGGAATATCGCTTGAAGGTTATGCGAGCCACCGGTGGACGCATCATTCTGAAACTTCCCGATCGCCACCGCGATCAGTTACCAGCAGGAGAGGTAACTATCTTGATTAACGGCGAAAAATATGTCGCGCGTTTCGCGAAATTATATATCAATGTTATCCGTAACGGCGACAAGAATGTGCTTAATGAAATAATTCAAAATTGGTTTGGAAATAGAGCAGGTGAACGTGGGACGAATTTTGAAGTTCGGTTGAGCGGAGAGAATCTGCACTGGGAGCTACATGCAGAGGATAGGATGCGAAACTGAGATTAGGTCTCGCGCAGAAATTTCCCCTCACCCCGAACATCTCCCCACGCGATCATAGATGAGCAAAT
>JAUMAI010000422.1:0-13768 GCA_032116775.1 Pirellula sp.
ACTAACGCCCAAACAGTTTTGTCAGACACTCGATTCGAGGGAGCACCCAAACGGTAGCAGACCTAGCCTGGCGGCAACGGGTTAAACGAGCTGGTAGGCTAGGTTTGGTGCAGTTTGAGTTCAAACCCACAAACGACTTACTAACGCCCAAACAGCATTGTCAGACACTCGATTCGAGGGAGCACCCAAACGGTAGCAGACCTAGCCTGGCGGCAACGGGTTAAACGAGCTGGTAGGCTAGGTTTGGTGTAGTTTGAGTTCAAACCCACAAACGACTCACAACAACTTCTTTTCACAGCCCTGCTAAAGCGTTTTCCAAAAACGCTCAGCGATACCGAACGACATGGTCATCCCACTTCCCCCTAATCCCGTGCAGAGATGAACATCTGGAAGGGGATGCTGCTGATAAACATGCTTGACGTCGTACTTTGCATATATTCCATGCCAAGTTTCAATGATCTTCCACTGCGGCAGATGCAACCAACGACGCAACTCCCGCAGAATGAGCGCATTGATATGCTCACTATCGAACGGCTCGATTTCCTCATCGTATAAATGCGAATCACCTAAGATAATTTCCCCCGATTCGTTCTGCGAAGCCATAACATGAATACCAAAACGATCTAACTCGGGAGTCTCATCTGCTATCCGTTTTTTTAGATGAGACAAACTGGGGCAGACCTGAAAATTCTTATAGTGTCGCAACGTCAAACCACTCGCGAGATGAGTGCCGATTCGCCAAGAAGGAAGCGGCGAAGCAACTTTCAACATCTGCAGCTTACAACGTCTCATTCCAGCGTTTTGCAGAAGTTCCGGAAATAGCGTTTCAAAATCAGAACCACTACAAATCACAATCTTGTCTGCCGAAATAACTTCGCCAGTACTCAATCTAACTTTGCCCGTTTCGACTTGATTAGCTTGAATACCAAACCGAAATCGAACGTTGAATTGCTGAGCTAACCAACTCGGGAGAGTCCGGATCGTAGCTGGCGGATTAACACAAAGCTCCGTGCGGCTCCATAAAGCTCCTCGCAACCCCTCTTGGCGGACCGCGGGTGATTTTTGGAGTACGGTGGCTGGAGCTAAGAGTTCGCAGTCGTAACCGAGCTGGCGGCTCTGGGCCGCGAATTCCTGAAGGACCGTCCATTCATCCTCTTGGTAAGCGACATGCATCGAGCCACATGGATCAACCCATATTCCCGAGGCTTGGCACGCCTCAAGCCAGAGGGCCCGACTCTCCAGAGCGACGTCGAGTGGCTCGCCCGGCATCTGCCCGATTGGCCATACCATACCGAAATTGCGAATCGACGCCCCGGATGCTTTTGCGCTGCGTTCGATAACCGTGACGGAATGTCCTCGCTTAGCCGCAGCCCAGGCATGCGCCAAGCCAAATATCCCTGCGCCAATAACGACAACTTGCACTTTATTTTTTCTCCACAGAATTATTTTGGAAAGAATATTCCGTAAGATGTCTTCTATGATTTCAAATGCTAAAAAGAGACTCGCACACTGGCTATCTTAGAGCGATATTAATTTAAATCATCCCTTGCTGGAACCTAATGCTCCATGCCCGCAATATCGAAAACGCGAATCAACAAGCAGCCACCGAAACTCCCTATTTCTTGGCTGATACCGCTAGCCCTCTTGGCTATTGCCTACGTAGTCGTCCAGCCATGGGCTAATGCCCGCTTGGGCCTAAGACTGCCCTCGCTCATTCAACTGGTTTCACCAGACCAAGGTAGCAAGTCCAGTGACAGAGCAAATCGTCCCGAGGTATCAGTATCGGATAGCGAGGATACCTTATCGAACAAATCAATAACAGCGGATAAGAGCCAGACCGATCTCGAGAATTTTAATCCTCCCAAGCGTAGCTCATCAGGAACAAGCACTGACTCAACATCTTCGACCGCAACGACTTCAGAAAGAGCGTCAAAATCGCAATCGAAACCGGAAGCAAACGCTTCGGGCGAGACTTCTTCGCCCTACGATTTCCTTAAGAATGTAGGCAATGAAGTTTACGTCAGCGATGCGGGAATCCGGTACACACGCGGCAGCGAGGAAGGGCACCGCATCAAGCATTTGGAACGGCATCTATCCGATATCCCCGATCGCCCTGGTGTCCATGGAGTTTTCAAAGGAAGCTGGAAACAGACGTTGGAGTGGATCGACGAAGCTTATCGCAGATCGAGCAAGCCGGACAAAAAAACTAACGTCCGCCAAGAGAATAATCGCTCGATCATTGAAACCGAATTTGAAAGCCCCATTGGATTCCAAGGTGGACGTGATGGGGCAAGAAAAGGCAACCCACCAGCGCGCAGGCTAAGGCTTGTCGTGGAAGGTGATCGCCTCATTACGGCTTTTCCTTTTTAAAACCGCTAGCCTCAGCAAACACAAAACCTTTCCAAGATTCCGAAAAACAAAAACGGTTACCAGACAGGGCAAGACGATGGCTGATTCAGTAATTTCTTTCGGACAATGTCCGGTTTGCCAAGGCGGCCAATGTCGGGTGCGCATTTGCAAGGCAGGCAGCAAAACTCTACCGATCGTTCTTTGCGATGAATGCGAGGCGTATTGGTTCACGCCCGACCTGTCGCAGCCCGCCAGTTTCCTTGACGCCGAGACCGGCAGGGTAGGGGATTCGGAGTATTATGCCTGGGGTCCCACTGGACATTGGGCCACTTCTGAAGAAATCAGTCGAATTGACTGGCACAATCCCCCCCACGCACTAACCACTACATTAGTCATGCCGGAGTGCGATTCGGCGCTACCCAGTGATATTTCGTTCCTGGGGGGCTTCTCATCGATTACAATAACAGGACCGAATTTCGAGGGAGACGAGTTAGTCCTCCCTCCCCCCACCGATAACCTTCCGCCTTCAAATGACCTGGAGGGGTAGCGCCTGACTTTGCCGTAAAGCTACGAAAAAGTTATTTGGCGTGAAGGTTCTGACAAACCCCATCATTCAGAAAGCCTTGCACCGAGCATGACCTATATGCATCGAGTCTACAAGCAATTGTTTTTCGCTCTGCTTGCTTTTTCGATTGCCCAGGGCAACCACGAGATTCTTGTTGGCCAAGAGAAAGAATCCGCCAAGGCTCCGGCCCCGCTCGCAGCCGGACACTCGATGCATGGTGAGGCCTTCAATGACGGCCCACGTTCAGCAGCTTACCTGATGTCAGGTATGGGCAATGTCAACTTCACCATAACAACCGCTAGCCCCCTCGCGCAACGCTTCTTCAATCAAGGGATTGCGCAACTTCACGGCTTCTGGTACTTCGAAGCGGAACGCTCTTTCCGACAAGCATCGGCTATCGATCCAGGTTGTGCGATGAATTATTGGGGCATGGCTTTAGCCAATGCCAACAATCGAGGTCGAGCTCAAAAATTTATCGAGGAAGCGAAAAAACGTCGAACGCAAGCTTCGCCTCGCGAAGCGAAATACATTGATGCATTAGCAAAATACCTAAACGACGAAACCGATAAGGAAGAGAAAAATCGTCGTAAACCACAGCAACGAGCTCGCGAGTACTTACGCGAACTTGAAGATATATCTCTGGAGTTCCCCGATGATGTTGAAGCCAAAGCTCTCATCGCGTTAAAGCTCTGGGAATCAGAGCGAGAGGAACTTCCTATCGAGAGCTACCTGGCTGCGGATGCATTGCTTGAAGAAATATTTAAAGCGAATCCGATGCATCCAGCTCATCATTTTCGTATTCACCTATGGGATGGACGTCGTCCGGAAAAAGCCCTCGATTCGGCGGCGAAAGGTGGGCCAAGCTCGCCTGGAATTGCCCATATGTGGCACATGCCAGGTCATACATACTCGCGACTGCATCGCTATACCGATGCGGTTTATCAGCAAGAAGCTTCCGCACGAGTCGATCATGCCCACATGATGCGCGACCGCATTTTGCCCGACCAAATCCATAACTTCGCTCACAACAATGAGTGGTTAATCCGTAACCTTAGATTTGTAGGTCGAGTTGATGACGCGATCTCTCTATCCAAGAATATGATCGCTTTGCCACGTCACCCGAAATACAACACCTTAGGTGGCGGCGGCAGCAGTGGATATGGCCGGAGAAGATTACTGGAAACTTTAGAAGACTATCGCTTGTGGGATCAGATTATTGTTTTAGCTGATACGATCTATTTCGAGCACAATGGCTCGTTTGAAGAGCAGCTTCGAAACCAACGCCTAATCTCGGTCGCTAAGCTGCAAACTGGAAAAACGGCCGAGGTAGATACTGCACTCGCCCAATTGCAGGAAATGCGTCAGACGCGCGAGAAGGAAATCGAACTACTCAAGGAAGAGCCACCCACTCCCAACAATTGGGAACCGACGACCGATTGGCAAAAACAAGCGAAGCAGGAATACGAGAGAAAAGCTCAAGACCAAAAGAATCGTCGCAGCACAGTCGAACAAGAAAAGACGCGTGTTGAGCAGGCGATTGCTTTCATCTCGGCCTACCAAAAAGCTGCTGCTGGCGACTTCGTAGCAGCCTTCGAGGAAATCAAAAAGTCGGGAGATCATGATCAACTGCAAGAGATTGAGTGGATGTACTCCTCGGGTAAATCCACGGAGGCTCTCACCAAAATCGATGACAATGTTCGCAGCCATCCAAATGAAGTTTTGCCATTAGCGATAGCCGTATGGCTTCATCATCAAGCTAAAGGTGATGAAAAGATCAAACAGCATTTCGAAACATTGCGCAACTTAGCGCACTCGGCTAACCTAAGTACGCCACTCCTCGCCAGATTATCTCCAATCGCCGAGACGCTCGGACATCCAGCGACTTGGCCACTCCCTTATCAACCTGCTAAAGACCTGGGAGAGCATCCAGCTCTCGATTTACTAGGCCCTTTACATTGGTCTCCATATACTGCTCCTGATTGGATTGTCCAAAGCAGTGCGGGTGAGGTAATCAGCAATAAGCAATTTTCAGACAAGCCGGTTGTCGTTCTCTTTTATCTCGGTTTTGGTTGCCTACACTGTGTCGAACAGCTACAGAAGTTTGAGCCGAAATTAGCAGAATTTGAAATGGCTGGCATCGACGTCATTGCAATCAGTACAGAGTCGCTGAGTTCACTCCAAGAAGGCATTAACAATCTCGAAAAGCCACTCAAGATTCGCTTGCATGCAGATCCGCAATTGCGTTCCTTTCAAGCCTTCCGCTGTTTCGACGATTTCGAACAACGTCCTTTGCATGGAACGTTCGCCATCAGCCCTGATGGTAGAGTGCTCTGGCAGGATATTGGTCACGAACCGTTTATGGATCCAGACTTTGTATTGAAAGAGTTTCAACGTCAACTAAAACCCCAACAGCCGTGAGTGTTGGTTAGTAATGTTGCCGTGGCGATGCTGGAGTATGTCACTCTATGGCAAGAAAGGCCCTGACCGCAAAACAGATTGCAACTCTCGCGGTTCGCAAGCCCGCGTTGCGATTGGCAGATGTACCGAGCTTAGTTCGAGATGGGCTAGCGACTGGCGTATTATCAACTCGCAACCTAACAGAATGGCTGGCTGTCGATCGAGCTCAACTAGCGCAGTCCGTCCTGCCCAGCATCTTGGATCGTAAACAATGGAACGCTGTCCGACGAGAGTTAGCCACTGAAAGTAATCTCTCTGCGTTAAAATTCAGTCATTGGATCGGAAAGAAACTGAGCACTGAAGTCCATCCAACGAGCCAAGCCTGGCAAGGAATGGCTAGCCACAACAGCGATATCATTCGTGAATGGGCCGCCTGTATTGTTGGTTATCGCGAAGATATCCAGTTTGCGGAAAAGCTCTCTTGGATTCGCCCCATGGCAGACGATCCCAATGCAGGACTCAGAGAAATTGCTTGGATGGCTCTACGTAATGATGTGGCCGCAAATCCTCGAGATGCGGTTCAGGAATTATTAGTATGGACCTCGGAAACCAGTGAACGCTTACGCAGATTTACCAGCGAACTGACTCGCCCGTGTGGAGTCTGGTGCGCCCACATACCGGTACTCAAATCTCAACCCAAGATTGGCTTACCAATCCTGGAGCCTTTGCGTAACGACACCTCCAAGTATGTCCGCGATTCAGTCGCTAACTGGCTCAATGATGCCAGCAAAAGCAGCCCCGATTTTGTCATAAAACTGACCAATCGGTGGCACAAGGAATCACCTACGCAGAATACGGAGGCGATCATCAAGCGGGCTTTGAGAACACTGCGTGGACCATCACAGAAATAGTACTACGGAAAAATCCTATAACTCCGGTTGCCATCATTCAAACCGAGACTTGTTAATCCTTGGAACTGTGAACTCAAAGAAGCCTTCTAAGCCAAGGGAGGCAAGTCATCATCTCGATTCAATATTTCGGCGATGCGATGGACAGCTAGATTGAGTGACTTAACAGCCATTCGGAAATTCATGTGTCCCGAAATCTCAGGTTGTATCTCGATCAATAATCGCAGGGCACCTTTCAATTTTGTGAATTTCTTATTTGCCAGTTTCAGATAATTCTCTGCATCACCGGCATCCAAAGAGGGCCCTAAGGCAAGCATAAAATCATACAAATCGCGATGCACTTCAGCCAGTTCTTCATCCTCAGCCGCCTCATCGCTATGCTTCAGGAATGTGCGCACCATCCATACATGGCTTAACTGGTAATCCAGGGCGAGCATTTGTTGATGGTTTGTTTCTGATTCAGTCACTGTGTCGTTCTCTGTCTGTCGTTCTCTGTCTGTCGTTCTCTGTCTGTCGTTCTCTGTCTATCGATATATTGTTACTGGGAAAGAAAGATTATGTTATTTATGAGGAATGCTCAATCGGAGTCCAACTACTTCGGGAAATTGGACCTCGAATTCACCCCCTAATTGGAATCGTGCCATGTCGCCAGAATCTCCATTGTTCCTTGTCGCGCAAGGCCAACAGGCTCAGCATCGATGGCGCCGAAATCTTCAACGCTCGAGTGATACAGATAGTGGCGATTCGGTTGTTGACTGGCAAGATGGTATCACCTTGGGACGATCTCAAGCGAACTGGAATGTACCCTGGGATGATCGAATTTCACGAAAGCATGCGAAATTGCGACTTACGGCGACAGGACTGGAAGTTGAGCGATTGACTGAGGGACGAAACCCAATTTTTTTTCATGGGGATAAACAGGACCGTTTTGTCGTTCAAGCAGGCGAACACTTTGTTATTGGCCAAACCACCTTCACCGTCGTCCGACAAAAAGCCAAGGTCAATCGCGAACAGCCGTTCGCGGTGACCGAGCATGCCTTCAGCCAGGAACAATTGAGACAAACTCGCTATCGCGATTCGACAAGCAGATTGGAGTCACTGAGTCGATTGCCTGAAATCATTGCCGTAAGTAATAGTGATGAAGAATTGTGCTTGCGGATCGTCAATCTACTTTTAAATTCCATCAGTTCCGCAAATTGGGTGGCCTTAATCGCAACAACGGAATCTGCATCCGAGAAACCTAGCGAGTCCAAAAAAGGTAGCGTCGGCACTAAGCGACTGGCAGATCGTGAAATAGAAATCATGCACTGGGATGCTCGAGTCCTGACCGGTCATGATTTCAACCCGAGTGGACAATTGATCCAGAAAACTCTTCTGACCCGCCAAAGTATCCTGCATCTCTGGCAACAAGCGGGTGGTAGTAAAGCCCCTTCGGCCGCGGAGAAACCACAGGGGTCAACTTATACTCAGAGCGAAAACATCGACTGGGCTTTTTGTGTTCCGCTCCCCCAAGGCGATACTCGACAGTGGGCGATTTATGTAGCAGGAAATTTCGATGATGCTCTGCGACAAACAGCTTCATCGCCAGAATCCTACATGGCCGAAGAACTTCAAGACGAACTTAAATTCACGGAACTACTGGCCACTACATTAGGTTCCCTACGTTTGAATCGACTACTGCAGCAACGTCAGCAGAGTCTTCGGCCCTTTTTCTCACCTGTTGTTCTCAATGCTTTATCACAAAGCGACCCCGAGCAAGTACTGGAGCCACGCGAAGCAAACGTCTCCGTACTTTTTTGTGACTTGCGAGGATTCTCAAAGCAGAGCGAGGAGTCGGCGGATCGCCTATTGGAACTGCTGCAGCGAGTCAGTAGTGCTTTGGGAGTCACCACCAATCACATCTTGCGTCTAGGAGGTGTTGTGGGAGATTTTCATGGTGATGCCGCAATGGGTTTTTGGGGTTGGCCTTTAGGGGATCCTGCCTCTTCAGTGGTCAAAGCCTGTAAAGCGGCGCTTGCGATACGCGCGGAATTCGAGGCCGCGAGTCGCCAACCCGAACATCCACTGCGAGACTTCCGCGTCGGTATCGGAATCGCATCTGGCAATGCGGTTGCTGGAAGAATTGGCACTACAGACCAAGTGAAAGTCACAGTCTTCGGCCCCGTTGTCAACCTTGCTTCACGACTAGAAGGTATCACCAAGTATGTACAAGCACCGATCGTCATCGACGATGCTACTGCCAAAATGGCCAGAGACCTACTGAGCCCAGACGAAGCTCGCTGTAGACGCCTAGCTCACGTCCTTCCCGTCGGCCTGTCACAACCTGTGTGGATTCATGAACTATTACCGCCACAAGGAGCCGAGTGCCCACTGAGCGATTTGGATTTAGGGCGATTTGAACAAGCCGTCGATTTTTTTCATCAGGGCAAATGGAACGACGCTTTTCGCTTGCTCCATCAAGTCCCAGCCGATGATGAAGTCAAAGACTTCCTCACCGTCTACATTGCCAGCCATTCCAGAATCGCACCCAGTGACTGGCAAGGTGTCATCCGCTTGCAAAGCAAATAGTTTCAATACTCTGAGTTCTTGTCGACATCCAGCAGCCTTAGTTGCACCGCTAAGGTGTCACGCATACTGGTGAACACGGAGTTCCAGTCGCCCGTTTTGGGTTGCCGGAAAAGACGATGCTTGGGATACCAAGGAGTATCGACTCTCTCGCGTTGCCAGCGCCAGTCTGGTACATGATTGAGTGCCAACCAGGTTGGCACACCTAACGCTCCAGCCACATGTGCGACCGATGTATCAACTGAGATCAATAAATCCACGTGGTGTAGAATAGCGGCGGTGTCCATGAAAGCACCATGCCGGACATCGACATTACCTTCTAGGACTAAGAGCTTTTCAAAGCCTCTCCATTGCATTGCTTCTTCCGTCTTAGCCCCTAACTGCAAACTAATCCACTGAACCCCTTTAATTTGGCCTAGGGGCAACAGCGATTGAATGGTGGTGCTTCGATACTGATCTGCCATTTGGTCGGGATTTCCCCGCCATACCAGCGCTACTCGTGGCTTGTTTACATGTTCGGCCAATGCCCGGCCCCAATAATCGATCAGCTCTTGCGGCACAGATAGATAGGGACCTTGGGATGGAATCACACCCGTTGAACAGATCATTCGATCGATCACATCGATTAATGAGGCTTGGAAATCGAAGGCAACATCGGGCAATTCAGGCTGAGGAAGCAACTGATCGATTCCAGCGCACGACCGGAGCAAAGACACGAGAGAGGGTTGACATTGAACGATTGTCTTCGCCCCTCGTTCTTTTAGCCAACGTGCGGAACGAATAAATTGAATCGTATCTCCTAGTCCTTGCTCCGGATAAAGTAAAAAGGTTTTACCTTGTGGATCTTCGCCTTGCCAAATGGGAGCCTGCACCTTGGGGCGCTGCAGATCGCCAACATTCCAGCGATGTCGGTATAACGGCCAACCTTCGCGATAATTGCCCTGCAGCAATTCGATAATCCCCATATTCCGTAACAATTCAGGGTCGGCAGGTCCATGCTTTAGTGCTTGGCGATAGCACTCCTTAGCCAGTTCGATCTTGCCTTCCCATACGTGCAACGTTCCTCGATTTTTATGTGCGTTTACATAATTAGGTTTCTGCTGTAAGGCTTGCAGAAAAGCGATCTCGGCCGCTTCGGGTTGCCCAGCCTGCCTGAGCGAGTTGCCTAGATTATTCCAAGCGACCGGAAAAGTCGGCTGAATTTTTATCGCTGTTTGATAGTCGGCAATGGACTGTTGGAAATCCCGACGATCGTAATGAAGTATCCCAAGGTAGCAGTGCGCGGCAGCGTTATTAGGATCGGCCTGCAAAACTTGCCGGTAAATTTTCTCTGCAGCTTCAAATTGCTTTTGCTGATGAAAGGCCCAACCTTGCTGCAGGATCTGTGCTGGGTTAGTCATATCAGCTTGTTCGGACATAACACACCACCTGTACCAGAGAGAGAAATTCCCAGAAATCTTTTCGGCACAAACAACAGTATTCAGTGCACTGGTTCACGAAAAAAGGGGAACAAGCTCTAAGCCTGCTCCCCTTATTGTTTAAAACGGATCGCTTGTTGATTCGCTTGCTATTCAGCCAAGCACAATCAGCCACGACACCGCACGTTTATTTAGTCCAAGAACCCAACAAGTTCCTGCGAACGACTTGGCTGCTGCAATTTGCGAACCGCCTTCGCTTCGATCTGTCGAATACGCTCACGAGTCACTTTGAAAATATGACCAACTTCTTCGAGCGTGTAGCTGTAACCGTCACCCAAACCATATCGGAGCTTGATAATTTCCCGCTCACGATAGCTAAGAGTTTTTAATACTCGACCGATTCGATCTCGCAACATTTCGTGGGCAGCACCGATGGCTGGGCTTTCCGCAGTTCCGTCGGGCAGCAAATCGCCGAATTGGCTATCTTCGCTATTACCGACCGGTCGATCCAAGCTGATCGGGTATCGGTTCATCGCGAGCACTCGACGAGCTTCTTCGACGGTGGTTTCGGCACGTCTTGCAGTTTCTTCCAACGTTGGCTCGCGACCTAGCTCTTGCAACAACTGACGCGACACGTTTCGGACACGCGACATTGTTTCGACCATATGAACCGGAATACGGATCGTCCTGCTTTGATCGGCGACGGCTCGCGTGATCGCTTGACGAATCCACCAAGTTGCATACGTACAGAACTTAAAGCCACGGCGATACTCGAACTTATCAACCGCTCGCATCAAGCCGGCATTACCTTCTTGAATCAAATCCAAGAAGCTCAAGCCACGATTGCGATACTTCTTGGCAATCGAGACAACGAGTCGCAAGTTACCTTCAGAGAGTTGTTTCTTGGCCCGTTGATACTCGGTGTAAACTTGGCGTACCAAGCTGACGCGATTACGCAACGAACGTGGAGTCTCTTGGGTGTGGATCAAAATCTGTCGATACTCGCGAAGCATTTCAGCTCGAACCGATGGTGGAGCTTTGTCGTGCTGCAAGCGTTTCAATTCGACTTGCAGATCATCGAGCCGACGACTGAGCTTAATCAGCGGTTCAATCAACAGTTCGATGCGCTGGGTGCGCAAACCTAGTTCTTCTACCAAACGCACTGCTTTGCGTCGGCGTCGGGACAAATTCCGCCAAGAATCCTCACGCTTTTTCATCGGCGTCGAACGACTTAAGGCGGTCTTGTAATCACGGCGAGAGCGTTTTAGCAGAACTTCCAACGATTTCAGATTGTGGGGCATACGACCCAAGATCTGATCTTTTTCCAAACGATCGGTGACAGACACCTGAACCGTTCGATCGAAAGGGAGTTCGTTGTTGTGCACGCGTTTAAGAATCTTAAAAGCGTGCTGCATCACGTAGTCGCATTCCAGCATCTTGGTGCGGAAACGTCGTCTTGTAACTTCAATAGTTTTCGCAAGGCGGATTTCTTCTTGACGAGTAAGCAGCGGTATTTCGCCCATTTGGGTCAAATACATCCGCACAGGGTCGTCAGACCAAGTTTCAGCTTCATCTACGCCGGCCAGCAAATCTTCTTCACTGTCCAGTTGCACCTCGCCTTCGACAGCAACTTCATCGACCGTTAGGTCATCCGCTACTTCTTCGGCATCATCCAATGAGAGCTTTAAACCCTCAATTTCCACGGCGCTACTTGCGACATCGTCTTCGAAATCGTCCAACAGTTCGTCGAACAAGGCCAATGCTCCTAATACGCCGAGAGACCAATAGTGGTGGGCAAGAGAGAATTACAGACAAACGCCCCATACTTGGGGAACACACTGTGGTTGCACTGTATTCTACCACCTGCCATCCAACCGTCGGACCTCCGTGAATAAATAGTAAATCTTTACGTCTAAAGGGACTTTAGGAATTAGCAAAACAACGACGTCACGACGAAGTAGCCACGAGCTTTTCCAACGCCTGAATGTAGGGCGGAGGCAAACTCTGCTAATCAAACCGTAGATTGTCGCGGCTTCCTTTATTCCAAAAATTTGGGCTGGGTCCAACTCAAGCAATTAAACCTTGAAAGGGAAGGAAATCCTTGCGCTAGCTCATTTACCAGCGAAATCCTTTTATCCCCCGCAAGACGTCTAAAACGCCATTGAAATCAGTTCCACCCGGCAACGCGAAGATCTGTCACTCCATAGATAGCTTGCTTCGTTGGTCCCGCAGCCATTCGCATTGCGACTTCCAACGCACAAACACAGACCCCCTCATCTGCAGCTCAGAGAAAGATCCATACGCACGATGCGTAAAACTGAATGTCCGCTCACAGATGCTCGGCAATTGCTGTATAGGCAATCAACGAATTAAAATTGCGATCCAACTGTATGCAGTTGGCCCTGTTGCCGCATCTGATGTAGCTTCATCTCAGTAACACATACGGTTTCTAGCAGTGATTCAAAAGGGAGGTCAGCAGCCGCGATTTTTTTGATTGGAAATCTTTCCGCTAGGACATTCAGTCCAGCTCTTTAATGTGTGGCTAACCCGAGCAACCTTTTCAATACCGCCCCAAGTTCGAAACCCGTAACGTACTTTTTCCATCCCCAAGTTTTCGGCTACCGTTCCATAGATGCCGATCGTCTTCAACGTTCATTCAGTTACAATAGGTCAGTAACCGCGTGTGAAGATTGTTAGTCTAATTTTAACTTGCTCGACGCGCCGGTCTAGTCAATTCTGGTTTATCTTCCGTCGTTTTCATCCCTCCAGCAGAACCGATTACTCCCATGGCCAAAAGCTTCTTACTCCCCTGTAAGTGTGGATCGAAAATCACGGTCGTTCCCAGCCAAGCCGGAGATACAGTCGCTTGTGGAAATTGCGGTGAAAAACTACCGGTTCCGACGCTGCGAGAACTAAACCAATTGGAGACGGTCGAAAATCTCGCGCCGGCCAAAGTCGATCGACGTGAAGAAAGCCGACGATCCTGGAGTGGCTGGCGCGGTATCGCTATGGCGATGCTCTTGGGATTCGGTGCACTGGCGTTGATTCGCGGCGGTTACTACGGCTGGGCACTAACGACCATAGACACTTCAGGATCTGCCGAGGAAGCACTCCAACGAAGCAGCGAAATCATCAACAAAATGGAAGAGCAAGATCTGGTCGCAGCGTGGCTTGAAACCAGCCGCATGGCGCTCGAAGAAAAAAACCGGCCAACTTTCTATTACAACCAAAAGGATGCCGCCTACGTGAAGGATATTGCCATCAAATCGACGGTAATCGGTGCCGTTTCGCTCATTCTCGCCTTCACCGTGGGCTTCCTAGCCAAGAAAAAATAGCCCCCTCGTCAATATTTTCCAGTTGACCTACTCGACAAAACACGACATTATTATCCTGTTGTCTGGTTTATATCTTTGACTGGAGTCCCACCTCATGTCCCGCCACATTCTTTTTTCCATCGGATCGGCCATCATCCTCTGCACCACGCTTATCAGTTCCGTCCCCGCAACAGACCAAGACAAAAAAGAAGAAACTTCGCATGAAGACCCCGCCATTCAGGCCGCGCGAAA
>JAUMAI010000423.1:0-5396 GCA_032116775.1 Pirellula sp.
CATCGCTTCGATGATGGTTGGAGTGTAAGCTGAACCGGTTGTGTTCTGTGGACCACCTGCGGAGTAGCCGATGAAACGAACAGAACCGTCTACTAGCAACCAGTTAGCTCCACCGGTATGCAAACTCCAGAAGTGGTAGCGATGAGTGCTGCCTGGATCTTGAACTGCTCCTGGGCGATAGAAGTCTGGGGTCGCGGTGGGATCACCTGCTCGTTCGAAAACTCCTAACACGACGTCTGCAGCGCCGAAGTACGGATAATCACCAGCACCTGCCCAAATCCAACCATACCAAAGGTCGCTTGATGGTGGACGCTCACCGACGAACAGCGTGTTGCTGGTACCGTCGGTAACCATGGACATACGAACGCCTGAATTGATGAAGAGCATACCGTCTTGGCCACCTGCTTCACGGAACTGACTGCGTCCGGAAACACCCAAGTAAGAGGTCAAAGCCGATTTTTCACCATTGGCATCTGGCGGCGATAGTTGGCCCCCACGAATATCGGAAGGGCAGACGAAGGTTGGGGCAATGACTTCATGAAGACACTTGCCAGCGGCATCATATTGCCACCATGGCCAAGCGGCTGGAACACCTCGACGATCAAATCGATTGACGGTGGTGCCTTGTTCCATGTAGGGAGCGATGCGGGTTGCCCAGCTCCAAAATGGGCCTTCTGCAGGATAGCTACTTCCTGTCGTTAAGCCACCTGGTGGTGGGTTACGCTGGAAACCGCTGTACCAAGTGTTGCCGAGCTGGTGAGCAGCTGGGAAACGCTTGTAGGTGTCATGGTGCATATGAAGCGCCAGACCTTGTTGTTTCAAATTGTTCACGCACTGGGCACGGCGAGCTGCTTCGCGAGCAGCCTGAACCGCGGGAAGAAGTAACCCCACTAAGATACCGATGATGGCGATCACCACCAACAGCTCTACTAGGGTGAAACCGAGCGAACGCAAACGCATCCTCTGAGGCGTTCTCACCATACGAATAACCTCTCAGAACTAATAAAAAGAAAAAAGTAAAAGCAAACCTAGAACTGTTCCCGCGTGAATCATCACGCAACTCAATCAATACAAAGCCAAATGATGGTTTATGAATCTGACGGCACATGTCTGCGGGTCAGAAGGCTGGTAATCGGCGGACGTTGCATTAACACAGATTAAGCTCGCGGTTGAGATACTCTATATCGAGAGGAAAGGATAAAAGTACCCGAAAGTCCGCTTGCTAATGTGCGTTTGATGATCACCTAAATTGGGTAGATGTGTCAAGGAAAATTACTAATGATCCATAAAAAATCGGTTAAATGCCGCTTTGGGTCATCATTTGGGCTAGGCAATGAACCCCGAAACGCTTCTGAAGTAACGCTAAAATTAAAGTTTTTGTTATTTGAAAGGATGCTCGCACTGTTCTCTCTTAGGCTCCGGAAAAAACGTCACCAACGGCCAGTCGAGCCAAAGAGATTGTCCGCTTAGTGCGCGGCTGTATACTACGCCTGTTGGATTTTGCCGTCTTGCCTGAGGTTCTGGTTAAAGAGAGGCTAATTTTTTAAACTACGTCAGTCCAAGGGCTCGCCTAAACCATCTTGAACCATTTAGTTACCGGTATTCAGATTGGATGCTCGAAAGGAAACGCCAATGTCGATGGATCGCCGCGAGGAAGAGAAAAAGCAGACCACTTCTCAGGAACCAAGAGCCAACCGCTGTATCTGCCCAGTATGCGGTGGCGAAACTTTCGAAATCCGCGGTAAAGCGCAGTGTCGCCGATGTCACACTATCTGCGAAACATGTTGTGAAGGAGGCCGCCAGTAACGCCAGTAGCTGACTTTGGAGCTCCTATCACTGACTTTGACGGCACAATAAGTTTTAAGGTCAGAAGTTCAGTGTCACTTCTTCACTCCTATTCGATTACTGTAGAATAGAAGCGTATTGTAGAAAGCGGGCAGACTAGAGCACTCGATAAATCCCACCCTTGGTCCCACCTCCCGCTGTCTCGGACAATGCTAACGAAAGCCCTGCAGGACGATAGTTATGCGCTATACCGCCATCTCGGAACAATTGTGTCAAAGTCGTCCACTATGGTTTAGTTTTTTCATCGGTGTGTTGTCGTCCCTCTGTGGTAATTCTCTTCTTGCGCAAACGAATAATCTGACTGGCAGTGATAATGATTCGGCTGAGGCTTATTTCGAGTCACATATTCGCCCCATTTTGATAGAGCATTGTTTGGAATGTCATTCGTCTGAAGTTGGCAAGACCAGCGGTGGCTTAGCATTAGATCATCGAGAAGGATGGACACTGGGTGGCGATTCGGGGCCGGCAATTATACCTGGTGATACAACTGAATCTCTTTTACTTCGCGCGATTGGCTACGAAGATGAGGTTTTGCAAATGCCTCCAGCAGAGGCGGGTGGCAAACTGAGCAATCGCGAGATTGAACTGCTAACAACGTGGGTCAAGCAGGGAGCGTATGATCCAAGGCGTGCCGAATCGAAATTGGGGGGAATGCGTCGCGAGGATGCTGTGAAGTGGTGGGCCTTTCAGCCCGTCCAAAATCCAGAACTCCCAGTGGTTGACGCGGATTGGATGCAATCTCCCATCGATCGCTTCATCCGCCGGAGACAATTAGAGGCGCAAATCTCCCCCAATGCGATCGCGGATAAGCGAACTCTATTGCGACGTGCGACCTTGGATCTGACCGGATTGCCGCCGACGCTAGAAGAGATACATGAATTCGAAAGTGATCATTCGAAGGATGCGTTTGACAAGGTGATCGACCGATTACTGCAGGCGCCCGCATACGGAGAACGTTGGGGCCGACACTGGTTAGATGTGGCTCGTTATGCAGATACCGCAGGTGATGGTGCTGATTACCCCGTCCGCGAGGCTTATCGATACAGAGATTGGGTGATTGACGCATTCAGACGAGACTTGCCAATCAATCAATTTCTACAACAGCAAATTGCTGGAGATCTTATGGCAATGGAGCCACCAGTGTCTTCCAACTCCAGCCAGTACGCAGATCACATCACCGCAACAGGCTTTTTGGCGATTGGTAAGCGATATGGGTACGCACCCAATCCTGATTATCAGCACTTGGATTTTGCGGATGTCATTGACTCAGTTGGGCGTTCGATGCTGGGGCTATCGATTGGTTGTGCTCGCTGCCACGATCATAAGTACGATCCAATCACGATGTCGGATTACTACGCTTGGTACGGAATTATGCAGAGCACCAAGTGGTCTTTTCCTGGAGGTGAGGAGCATAAGCGGCCAGCCCATTTTCCTCCCTTAGTGCCACCAGCGGAGGCCATTCGTCTACAAAAGATACATGAAGAGAAGTTAGCCTCTTTGGATAACCAGATTGGAGAGGTCAAACAATCGCGATTGGCGCTGAATCCTAATTTTCGAGCTGGCGGTATCGATCTTGATTTTGAGCAACAAACCCCTGGAACTGCGCCCGCCAACGCGTGGCTATCCTCCGGGCCGAATACTGTGCTAGCGGAAGCTCAGAGTCCCTACACCGATACACATCCGCTAGGTAGTCGAGGAGTCCGCATAGGTACGGGCAAACCGAACGATGGCGTGCGATATGTTTTTGAAATGCCTGTCCAGCGTGAGCCCGTCAAGCGTGAGAAGGAAAAGAAGATTTATTTCAATATCGATTTTCGCGCTCACTCTGAAGAGGGTAAGGAAGGGGCATTTCGATTTTATCTTGGCAGAGGTGTTATCGCTTCCACTGCGCTGGACTGCAGTGCAACGAGTAAAGAATTCGCGGTTAAAAACGGAACAAAATGGGATGTAGTTTCCAAGCTGGAACCGGGGCGATGGTATTCGCTGCATTTAACGCTGGAACCCGATTCGAAAACGTACTCTGGCCAATTGGTTAGTGGCGATGTCGTCGCAAGTTTCGAGCAAAAAGCTCTGCAGGAAGCGTGGGATGGTGTAATCGATACCTTCATTTGCGATGCGCTAGGACATGTGGAAGGTCCTGCTCCATCACATGATCTTGACAATATTGGATTATCGAAGAATCCATTGATGTCGACGAAGGGCTCTGGTCCAACCGATGAAAATATCAGTCCGCAAATAATCAGCCAGGATGGGGCTGAGGTTGAAAAGCAATTAGCGCTCTTGGATCAACGGCTCAAAGAACTACAGGCGGAGCGTGATAGGCAAGCGGCTCAGTTCCCTTATGACGTCGCTTATGGTGTTAGCGAAGGTAAGCCAGTCGACGTTGCTATTCAGAAACGTGGTGAACCAGACAAGCTCGGCGAAGTAGTCTCGCGGCGCAGTTTAGAAATCTTAGGTGCTACGCCTGTAGCCAATGGCGATAAAGAGAGTGGAAGAAGATCGTTGGCTACATGGATTAGTAGCGACACAAATCCGCTAACTGCTCGAGTGTTTGTGAATCGAGTTTGGAAATGGCATTTTGGTGATGGTTTGGTTGCGACACCGAGTGATTTCGGAACGCGGGGAGCACCTCCAACGCATCCGGAATTACTCGATTGGTTGACCAATGACTTCATAAAGTCAGGCTGGTCTCTCAAGCGACTCCATAGAATGATAATGACCAGTCGTGTTTACCAATTGAGCAGCGTGAACTCCTCCCAAGGTTCAGCCGTTGATCCGGATAATAGGATGTATTGGAAGTTCAAGAGCCGAGCATTAGAGGCGGAAGTGGTTCGGGATGTGATGTTGGCTTTAAGTGGTCGCTTACAGAGCTACCGCCCGGCTCCACATCCGTTCCCCGATGTAAACACTTGGGGATTTACAATTCATAATCCATTCCATGCTGTTTATGAATCTGAGCAACGTTCTGTTTATCTCATGATTCAAAGAAATCGACGACACCCGTACCTATCGCTCTTTGATGGAGCCGATCCCAACCAGAGCACCGACGGAA
This sequence comes from Pirellula sp., assembly GCA_032116775.1. Lineage (GTDB taxonomy): Bacteria > Planctomycetota > Planctomycetia > Pirellulales > Pirellulaceae > JAFLCP01. The sequence goes on from JAUMAI010000423.1 coordinate 4,898, forward strand.
GAGTTGGAACCGTGACTCCTAACCAGTCTTTGTATTTGATGAACTCAGAGTTTATGCATCAGCAGGCTGATGCATTTGCCAAGCGAATTCAGCTAGCGGGTAAGGATGATGCTAGTCGAGTTGCATTCGCTATCGAATACGCTACCGGAATGCGACCTGATGACAAAGAGATTTTGGAAGGTGTGGAATTTATCGGAAATTCTCGGCAAATGTATAACCGCAATGGGCTGGCCAGTGATGGGAGTTCGGATCTCGCCTGGAACTCTTTGGCGCGAGTTCTACTAAGCAGCAATTCAATCTTATACATCGAATAAACGCTAATACTTATTTCGGTCAATGATAGCCGGAGGGAAAAAAGCTGATGCAGAGTTTATCGAGGCGACAATGGTTAAGTGAGGCTTCAGGTGGCTTCGGCTTGACTGCGTTGTCAGCCATCATAGGTCAAGAAGCAAGTTACGGGGCTGATCCGCTACGAGCTAAAGAAGGCCATCATCCTGCT
>JAUMAI010000424.1:0-4255 GCA_032116775.1 Pirellula sp.
AGGAGAAGAAGCGATATTTTTCTTTCACGGCTTCCTTGTAGGCCTTCATGACCAATGGGTATCCTCCAAAAGCAGAGGCAGTCATCAGTAAGGTAGACTCAGGCAAATGGAAATTGGTAATCAATGACTGAAGGAAGTTGAATGGTGAACTCACCATTTGTCGGATTTGGATAAATGCGCATTTCTTCAGTCAGAGCTCGCCGATACTCGGTGGCTTGAACCTTGGAGAAAGGCGATATGGACCTGCTAGTAGGATCCTTTAGATACCACTTGAGCCACTCTTCTGATTCAGTTCCGCCAGCCGCTTGCATACCTTGAATCCGAGATACTGCCTGAATAGCGTTGGGCAAATCGCCAGATTTGGTGATCTGCTGCGAGACATTGTAGCCGGAAACCTCTTGGGCCAACTGCCATACACTCGGAGGCACCTTGTCATCCGGAAGAGCCGCATCAAGGAGAGAGACGAATCTGCCACCTTCGTCGCCAGTAACTATGACCAAGGAGTTGCCATTTTCACCAAACCACGCATTGGCAAGAAAGGGAACCGAACGTTCGGGAATAGTGGCAAGTTGCTCACTGGTATCCCAAACAGACAATGAGCCGAGATTATTTTTGCGCTCGCCAGCAGCCATTTGCGTAAAGCCCACGAGTAATCGGTCACCAGACTCGGTTGTCTCCATGACACTAACCATCTTAGTTGGCTTTGAACTCCGCTCGGCAAGAGGCGGCATCTCCTCGCCGATTTGCGTTCCATTCTCAAGGCTCCATAAACGGACTGTTCCATCCAGAGCCCCGGTGGCAACAAAACGGTTTCGGGGATCAAACGCGTAGGCGCAAATCATACGTGAATGGCCCGCCAGTTCCGAAATAACTTCCCAATTTGAAGTATTATAAAGAAAGGAATTGGGGAATGCGCTCATAAGCAGGCGACTGCCATCATAAGAAAACGCTTCGGGTCGTTGATGATCTCCAAACTCTCTCGCTACTGCACTGGTTGGTATATCAACAACAGCGCACTTTCCCGTTTCTCCTTCGTCCCACGAGATTACGACAGCATCACAGTTGCCATTTAGAGCCAACTCATTCGGACTACCAGGGAGTACGGTGGTAGATGTCTTTCTTGCCTTACGAGTATCGATCAAAGTGAGCAAATGTTTCTTTCCGCTTTCTGTGGTCTCAACTATTCCGAGCATACTCGCAGCCGAGTCCTTTCGTGATACATCTGGAGTTACCCACATAGATGGATCTTCCAGTGAAATCTCGCCAATTCTTCGGAGGTTCAAATCGAAAACCGTGGCACCTGTGATGCCAATGGCAATTACGGCGTTTTCATCTGCGGAGAACGCCAAAGCAGACGCTCCAGATGGGGCAGCAGTCCGACACTTTTCGGTTCTGGTTTTCGTATCGAAGATCAATACCTCCTCTTTGGAATCCGCGCTTTGGTCCTCCCGTCTTGAAGTAATGCATGCAAAGTATCGACCTGAAGCGCTTTTGACTATGCTGCCAGCTCTAGCAACGCCTAACGGTGCGCTCTCCATTCTCGCGGCGCGATTGGCTAAGTCGATCGCCAGCAAGTCCCACCGGAAACCGCTGGCTGTTGGTTCCTGCCTTAAAATAAGGAGTTGGTCGGCGCGTTCACTAAGTGCAGACAAAAATATGCTTTGCGAAGGCCACCAAAGGGCTGGCTCCAGAGGGGAAGGAATCAAATGGTCGTAGGGATTCCAAAGGCTCTTCAAAAGAACTTTTCCACCGCGATCCAGCGGCGTAACTCCAGCCCACGAAACAAGAGTGGAATTCATGGGTTCATTCGCGTCCAAAGATGCAAACCTAGCTCCATGGTCCCAGGTTGGATACAGTGGTTCGCCATCGATTGCGGTGATCTGGGCATGGCCGGTTTTGGTTGCCAAACCCAACATGTTTCCGAGGCCAAGCATTCTTTGGTTTTCGCGACCGCTTGCAATCGTTGTCTGCAAAACAGTTTCTTCGGTGAAGAGATCCTTCCCGTAGACGCGCGTCTTTAAGTCATTACATGCGATCAGCAATTTTGAATCTGCTGAAGAAACCTGGATGTCGAAGACCCACGCATCGACTTTGATCGGTTCCCCGACAACCTGCAGGTCTTTGGCGGATAATGTTTCTACATACCCTGCACTATGGTCTTTTTCGTAGGCAATGCATCCTGCGAGGATGACTCCTGAACGTTGGTCTAAACATAAAGATAACACCGGCCAGTCTGTCGGCTTTAGGAGGGGCTCGCTGCCGTCAATGACCCAAGATTGTATTGCTCCGGATTGCAAATCCAACTGCTCCCGTGCAGCAAGCCAAGGACTGGGAGAGTCTGTTTCTTCGTCCGTATCTTGACCGTAAAGGCCGTCAAGATGGCGGTTCCAGTAGCTTGCTGGATCCGTCTTTCCCCAACCGATGAAGATCTGTTTCCCGTCTTCCGTTGATACAACCGAGTTGGCTGAACTTCCTTTGTTTTGGAGCTCCTTGAGTTTTTTGCCGGAGGTAATGTCAATAATACTGACCGCATTTGGAATGCCCGTATCGGCGGGCACACTGGCTTGCACGGCCAAAAGCTCGTTTCCGCAGAATGAGACGAAACGGGGTTGCCATTCCGGTGTACCTTTGATCTCCAACGAAATCTCGCCAGAAATCGTATCGACAACAACCAAGTCACTCGGATTATTCTTTCTAGAGTCGGTCTGGACCAGCGCAAGCTTTGCGAAGTCGGGGCTGATCTGTGCGCTGGTGACATGTCCCGCGCCAGTGGCAACTTGTGTTGCGGTCTGCACCCAGTTTTTGTACGTCAACTCGTAGAAGAGTCTCTGCGCGGCAGCCTTGTTACCAGGATCCTTTTTGAGAGAACGCGCCAAATAAGCCATACCCAGACCGCTGTCTCCGGAGTCGAAAGTTGCGGCTGCCTCGCGAAAGTCTGCCATGCTGGCTGCGGCGTTTTGCAGCCGAACACGCTGTGCCCTGAACTCCCATGCTCCCCAGCCCAAAAGCGCGGCAAAGGCCACAACGGACACAGCGTAGAGTGCCTTTCGGCGGCGGCGGCGGCGGGCATCGCGTTGCTTGAGGTCGTCAAAGCCAACCCCCAGAAGGCCCGAGGCCAACTTGAGCAAGCTATCTACCTTTCCATCTTTACCCGGCCTGGCATCGGCTGCGATAGGCTCCTCCCTTTGCTCGCTCAGGCTTCGGTCAGGGTTCACCGCGTGGCGCACCGCCGGCGGAAAACATTCCAGCAATCCGCTGCCCGGTTTGTCCGTGGCGTTGGGTTCGCCATCGACGATGAGGCAAAGAACTTGGTCGCTCCGGCCCATGACTTTGAAGGTCAGCACCTCCTCATTGACCCAAATCGAAGCAGCCGATCGCGGCGAGCAGATCACTATCAGATAGCGCGATTGCTCGAGGGCTTCCTGGATATTGTCCTTGAGGGTGGCTGAACCCGGCAGTTCCTCTCGATCGCGAAAGATCGGCATCAGTCTCTTCGGAACCTTGTATCCGCGCTCGGTTTCCTTGCCCACCAGCGCCCTCGGCACGGGGAATGTTTCCAACTTCTTGTGGAGCCATTGGCCCCACTTGGCATCGGCATGACTGTAACTGATGAAGGCCCAATATTTGGGCTGATCGTCAGGTGCGTTCATCTGCTAGTCGCCCTTCATCGAGCGGATGATTAGCGCAATGATCACGATCGTGGGAAGTCCCAACCAGATCGCAGGCAGCACCATGTTGGCGGCCCAGGCACTCTGCGAGTAACGGACGGTCGTGGTCTGGCCCGATGAAGTAGTCAGCTCCTTGCGCGGGAAGAGTGGCGCGCGCGGCGGAAGCCCGGGACGCAAGGGTCTCGCTTGCGACTCAATGCCGTTCACCTGAAGTATGCGTGATGCAATCTGGGCTTCCGATTCTCCGGACGTCAGGACGAGAAACCCCGCGGTTAACACGGCAAGAAACGGCGCGGTCCAGAGGGCGGGCTTGGGGTGAAGCATGTGTTAGTGCCTACAGAAAGCCGGTTATCAGTGCAAGTTTACCAAGTGACAAAGGCCTTGAAGCCGTTGAAGTCTGCAGCAAGAGGTCCGGACAAGGAACTTCAATGGTTTGACGCCTCCTCGGCAATGCAAGTGTGCCGAATAAGCACGAGCTACCAACGAGGAGGCAGGAAACCGCGCACTTAGCTGGGCAACATTTTAGTGACCAAGCTCACGTTGCGAGTCTCCTGAACGCACGAGGTCTTGATTGACCACTGCCCCTT
>JAUMAI010000425.1:0-15797 GCA_032116775.1 Pirellula sp.
AATCTTATGACACGGTCAGGAAATTGCTATTATCCTGGAGAAGTGACTCAAAACAAAAACAACCAACTCTACGAATCCTATATTCAGTTTCCTTGGACACCCAAACGAGTAACGCTATGAGCGAACTTCCTCCCTACGAAAAATTAGGTTCGTTTTACCTCGGGAAAAAATACGATCTTGATTCGAAGTCAACCGTCAATGAACTTGCGATGTATGACTCAAAAGATCTTACAACTCATGCACTTTGTGTTGGGATGACCGGCTCCGGCAAAACAGGGCTTTGCTTAGCTCTTCTAGAAGAAGCAGCCATCGATGGCATCCCGGCCATTATCGTTGACCCCAAAGGCGACTTGGGCAACTTACTGCTTACCTTCCCCAATTTGCAGCCACATGATTTCGAACCATGGGTCGATCCGGGCGAAGCAACAAGACAAGGCTTATCAGCACAACAATACGCAGAGCGAACAGCACAACTTTGGAAGGACGGCCTTGCTAAGTGGGATCAGACTCCTGATCGAATCGCAAGATTTAAGGATAGTGTCGATATCGCGATCTACACCCCCGGAAGCAATTCAGGAATACCGCTCACAATACTTCGCAGCTTTGATGCACCAAGCCCCGAAGTAATCGACGATGCAGAGACTTTTCGAGAGCGAATCAATAGCTCAGCATCGGGCTTGCTAACACTGCTCGGAATAAACGCTGACCCATTATCCAGCCAGGAACATATTTTACTGGCTAATATTTTTGATAAAGCTTGGCGAGCTGGCCAGAACCTTTCGCTGCCGGAGCTGATTCGACAGATTCAATCGCCCCCATTCCAACGTGTCGGAATGCTCGAACTCAATACCTTCATGAGCCCCGATGCGCGCATGAAACTGGCCACCAGCCTTAATAACCTGCTAGCCTCACCTTCATTTTCGGGATGGCTTGAAGGCGAGCCTCTTGAAATCAAGAGATTACTCTATACCGCCGACGGTAAACCACGCCTCTCCATACTCTCGATTGCTCACCTGAACGATGCGGAGCGAATGTTCTTCGTAACACTCTTACTCGGTGAGCTTTTATCTTGGATGCGCAGCCAGCCGGGAACAAGCAGCTTGCGTGCCATCTTTTACATGGACGAAGTGTTTGGCTACTTTCCACCTAGCGCCAAGCCACCAAGCAAACAACCTATGCTAACGCTGCTAAAACAAGCACGCGCATTTGGACTCGGAATTGTTTTAGCAACACAAAACCCGGTCGACCTGGACTATAAAGGTCTTGGCAACATGGGAACCTGGTTCCTTGGTCGCCTCCAAACAGAGAGGGATAAGCAGCGAGTTCTTGAAGGGCTAGAAGGTGCCGCAGCTCAATCTGGCTCGAATTTTGATCGGGCTAGAATGGACCAAATTCTCTCGTCTCTAGGGAATCGCGTCTTTTTACTGAATAACGTGCACGACGATGCACCTTCAATATTCCAAACACGTTGGGCACTGTCCTATCTGCGAGGTCCATTAAGTCGACAACAGATACAAATACTAATGCGAGATCGTTCAACGGCCCAAACAGCCAACGCGCCGGCAAACCCTCATGCCAGCGCAGCCTCGCCTGGCGAACTTTCGACAAGTACTCGCCCAATGCTTTCCAGCGACATTACCGAGCTATTCTGGGTACCGACTAAGCTTGCCCGAAACAGCACTCGAGTTGTTTATCGCCCATCACTGCTAGGCCAAGCCAGCCAACATTTTGTAAAAGCACCGAACAAGATCGATCTATGGCAGGATTACTCATGTATTGTTCCGCTCAACAACTCCATAGGCGATGATCCGTGGGAAGCATCCATTGCTATTGAGGATGGTGCTTTGCAACTTGCAACAGCAGCGGAAGACGGCATCGCATTCGCCAGTTTACCTGATGGAATCGCATCATCAGCGTACTTCAAACAACTCGATACACTCTTCAAGAATTATCTTTACCGCCATGAAGCACTAACGCTCTACCACTGCAAAGCCTTAAATCGCACCAGCAACCCAGGTGACAGCGAAGCTGATTTTAGAGTGGCTCTCGATATTGCGGCACGTGAACTTCGCGATGTGGAAATCGAGAAACTTAAAGTCAAATATAGCACCAAGCTGCAATCCCTAAAAAATAGGATCCTAACCGCAGAGCAACGCGTTCAGGCTAAAGCCGAAGAAGCCAAACGCCATAAACTGGAATCGTTTCTTAACCTTGGGACCTCTCTACTCGGCGCAGTGCTCGGAAACAAACTCGCAAGCAAGAGCAATCTTTCTAAAGCGGGTTCAGCAGCTAAGTCATTTGGCAGAACGGCCCAAAAGCAGAGCGATGTCGCTCGCGCTGAAGAAAGCTTAGAGACACTTCAGCAGCAATACCAGGAATTGGAGCAGCAATTCCAGGATGACGTAAACGACATTGAAGCGAAACTCAACGCCCAGACACTCGAATTAGAAACCATCGAAATACCAAGCCGAAAATCGGATATTCGCATGAAGCGTCTTGCCCTGATATGGATCCCTTGGCAAGTAGATGAAATGGGTATCGCGACACCACTGGTCGACATGGACACATAATTCGCCACGATACAGTACCAAACGGAAGAACTAAGATTTTTGGTAATTGCAGAGCATTATCAAAAAGATGCAACTGATGATATCGAGTGTCACTCGAATCCCGCGAAACTGTTCATTGCGAAAAGCTAAACCAGCGTTAGCCCTATGCATAAAAAAACCTACCAAGGAATTGGTAGGTTTTTATTTAAACTCCGGCAGGATATCACACCCTATGCTTTTGCCTTCGTTCTTGATTCCCGAAGACCGCGACTGAGAATGTCACGAAGCAGTGGGGAATAATCCTCATACTTGGTTGAATCAGGAGCACCGGCAGCGTACTGAAAAATCGCATCTCTTGGCTTTGGACTCAACGCAATCAATGTACTTGAGACCGTACCGAAACCTGGATTGCGAGTCACCATACTAGGCCGGCCTTCGCCAACTGGCGAGCGAGCAAAAACTCGACTGGCAACAGCCAAAAACTTCACTGGAGAATCTAGAGTTTGCAGCGTCAACAGCCTGCGAGCCAACTGAACGCGTTCATCACGCGAATCATTTAATTCGTGAGCGCCAACAATGTTCAAACCTTCTTCCAAGCGACTTACTTCATGATCATCATCACTCTTGATGTACCAACCATTTTCGTGGTCAGCAACGATCAGGTTAAAGCCTTCGAATCGGTGAGTGGAAAGTTCTTCTAAAGCCTTATCCACACCCTTTTCTGAAGTTGAGCATTTTAGAACTTCGCGTACCAAGACGCTGCGTGACTTGCTTCCGTAAATCGGTGCATCAGTGCGGCGCGGGCAAAGCCCAACGAATAACCCGTGCTGATTGACCCCTAACCAAGTTCCACCGGTACGCTGATCGACCCCGCACAAGATACGAGGTTTACCCGATTGGATTGAAGGTGTTGCGTTAGGACGATCGAGGTGAGCGTCGCGATTAGCGGCCACCAAGATTGGACTTTCCGGAACAAGACGATATTGGATCGCCAGGAGGCTCATCGTGGTTCCAAGCTTTCTTTTTTAGAGTGTTTTCCGTGGTGTCACGTCCACCGGAACGGAGGGTGTCCGACACGACAAACCACTTAACTTCAGGAGTCAATGTAACGGTGCCAAAGGAGTCTTGATACCCTCTTATGGGTTACTCCCAAAGCTTTTTTCTACCCTTTCACAAGAAGCCAATCGAGTGTGGAAAAAAAGTCGATAAAAACCGCGTAGTATTAGAAATTCCAATGGAAAAACCTTGATTTTTCTTTATCCAACATGAAGTTCAATTAGCGGTTAAAAAGGAACTCTCGAGAGGAAAGCAAGGACCACAACATATCCTCAACGGCCTGACGCCGCTCCTCGCTTCCAACTGCCTCCAACTCTTTTACCAGCTTCTCTCGCTCTTCGTACGATGGTGGGCGAGATACGGTTCTCAAAAATGCTTGCTCAACCAGTTGCCCTGGCTCCCACGCCTGAGCCATCCACTGCTGCACGACACCTTTCTCAGAGGATAATTTCTCGTTCACCGTCGAGCCGTTACTAATATGCAGCACCTGCACAACACTCGACTCATCACTTCGTTCGCACTCGCATGTAATCCGTCGTTGATTGCGTCCAAAGGTTTTCAAGAAATAGCTGGCCACAGCAGAATCATATAACTGGATGGCCCTCGTACCTTCTGGATAGAAATCCGTTTTTGCAAAGTCGGAACCAGGAAATTCAATTTGCTCAAACTTTGTGGGGACGGCTGTCGCTTGGCATATCGCATCATGCAGCACCTCGGCCATTAATCGCTTAGGGTAATAATGAGAAAAGAACTTGCGATCACTTTCGTTTTCTTTTCTGGCTTGACTTGATAACGCGTAGGTTTGAGAAGATAAGATCGTCCGCATCAATTGCTTTAAATCGTATTGGTGCTCCTGAAGATGAGCAGCCAGAGCGTTAAATAAATCCGGGTTGCTCGCTGGGTTACTGACTCGCAGATCATCCACCGGCTGTACTAAACCAATACCAAAAAAATTGGCCCATACGCGATTAACAACGGCCTTCGTAAAGTAGGGGTTTTCTGGGGCAGTCATCCAAGTCGCTAAATACTCACGACGATCAGCCGTACTGCTCGCATCCATGGGCGCAGAGTCTAGCGGGGCAGGGGGTTGCGGCTTGCCGGTACTCGGCTGGATAAGATCACCACGCTCTAGCACGACGATCGTTCGCTTCCCATCTCCGTTCCGGGAGTCGCCACCCCAACCTTTGGCTCTCACGCGAGCAAACATATTGGCCATGGCGTAGTATTGATCATTCGTCCATTTTTCCAGTGGATGATTATGGCATTTCGCGCAGCCAATCGATAACGCCAAAAAAGCTTGACAAGCATTTTCTGTCATACCTTCGGGATCTTGATTCAAGGCATAAAAATTAGTTGCCCCTTGCTCCAACGAATTGCCTTTGGCTGTGATGATCTCTCTTACCAACTGATCCCAGGGTGTATTCTTCGAAACATGCTCACGAATCCAAGAGTAGTAGGCCTTTACCGCGTCTGGACGCAATAAAGTTCCGTTGATCATCAACACATCGGACCATTTATACGCCCAGTAGTCGACAAATTCGGGCCGCGCCAACAACTGCTCGATAAGCTTTGATTTCTTGCTTTCGTCCCGATTCTCAACGTAGGCTTTCACTTCGTCTGCCGTCGGCAAAACACCGATCGTATCGAGATAGATGCGCCGAACGAACTCATAGTCATCTGCAAGTTGAGAAGGAGCCAGATTGAGAGACTCAAGCTGGTTGAGCACATGCTGGTCGATGAATGATTCACTTTTCAGAACAGAGTATTCTGTTTCATTCACCTTGTTTGGATATGGCACTACAACTCGAGACAAGACAATACGGCTGGCAAACCAAACGGAGACAGAACCTTCGCCGTATCCCAGAACTTTTACTTTTCCTTGTTCATCCACCTGACACACTGATTCATCAGTAGCACTGAACTTAGCCCAATGAGTAACATCCTCAATACGGCCATTGTCATAATGCGCCAGCACCAGCATTTGCTGAGTGGTGTCAGGCTGTAACTCAACCTGAGAAGGCAGAACTTCAACCTTTTCCAGCTTGGCTTCATCTTGCGAAGAAGGAAGTGCACCAGCAGCGATCCAATCAGCTAAAACTTTGAAGTTGTGGCTGTCCACCGGCAACTTCAAACCTCCCTTATGAGGAACAATTTCACTTGGCTTTGTTAGTAATAAACTGAGACCTGGATCAGCTAACTCGATTCGGCGACCGCGATCTTGACGCGTTATCGTAAAATGATCTACCGCAGAATCGTAACCTCTCAGAGATAAGCGGAACCCTCCTTTACCAGCCAAGGCGCCATGACAAGCCCCACTATTGCAACCGGCTCGAGCTAATACCGCTTGAACATGATTGCCAAATTCCCATTCGCCAGAAATGTTGCAGGCCGTAATCCGAATCGGTACTGAATCTTCTAATGCCCTTCCTTCAGGCGACGACCAGCGAGCGACCAATGTCGTTTCACCATCGCTTACAGGAATAACTCGATCGCCTTCAAATTTCGCGATTTTAGGATCCGCTATGCTCCATTGGATTTCGGAACTTGGTAACTCTTTTCCTAGGATACCGTTGGCGAGTTGTGCTTGAACGACCACACGCTGCCATCGATCAGCGCCATAAATAGACACTTGCCGAGGCAACACGTGCAGACCGGAAACCGTTGAGGCTTCTGATGTGCTACTGGAAACTAAAGCCGTTTGGTTTTCCTGCCCCACTAAAACTGATGCAGAGAAGGTGAGACAGAACAGAAGTGCAAGCGAGTGGAAAATTTTCATCTTGGACATCCTCGCTTAGGCGAATAGTTCATGGATTTCGCGATAACCAAAATCGACCAAAGGAAATGGTCGACCTGCAGGACCAGGCAAATGAGCCTCAAGATCCAGACCTAACGCGTGAAAAATGGTAGCAACCACATTGGGTGGCTCTACTGGCCTATCCGCTGGTACGGCCCCGATAGGATCACTCGCGCCAACCACCTGGCCACCCTTAACGCCACCACCAGCAAAATAAACAGTGAAACACTGGGGCCAGTGATCACGTCCTCCCGCAGGATTAACTTTTGGGGTCCGTCCGAATTCAGCCAAGTTACATACCAGAGTGTCGTCTAGCAGGCCGCGCTGATGCAAGTCCTCGATCAAAGCAGAGTAGGCCTGGTCGTACATCGGCGCCACAATATTTTTCATTCCTTCGATCGAGGTAAAAGGCTTGCTGCCGTGTATATCCCAAGTAATCTCATCGAAAACGGTGAGAAATGCGTTGACGGTCACGAAACGAACCCCTGCTTCTACTAACCTGCGAGCCAGTAGACAGCACTGACCGAAACGATTCATACCGTAACGCTCGCGTACCTCGACGGGTTCGGCGGCGAGATCGAAAGCTGCTCTCGCTTGAGGACTGGTCATCAGACGATATGCTGACTGGAAATTATCGTCCATCATCTTCGCCGCTTCACTCGCTTCAAATTTCCTGACCTGCTCCTCGACGATACTGCGCATTCGCTGTCTTCGATTGAGTCGCGCTTCACCTATGGTTTCAGGAGGTAATAAATCAGGAACCTTAAAATCCTTTTTGGACGGGTCGGCCATAAGAGCAAATGGATCATAAGCTTTACCCAGAAACCCACCAGCCTGTCCGTTAGGCAGGTTGCCACCTCCACGGCCCATCGTCTCTGGTAAAACGACATGTGGCGGCAAATCCGTTCTGCGCCCAAGCAAATATGCAACCGTTGCTCCAGCGTGGGGTGTATTGACTCCGCCTGCGAATTGACGGCCTGTTTGCATGATCTGCCAACCAGCATCGTGCACGGCCGCACCACGATGAAAACATGAGCGCACCAGGGCAAACTTATCGGCAATTTTCGCGTGCCCCGGAAGTATTTCGGACAACTGAATTCCGGCCACATTCGTGGCTATCGGCTTAAACGGTCCTCGAATCTCCGCAGGGGCATCGGGCTTCATGTCCCAAGTATCAAGATGACTCGGTGCACCTAAGTTAAAAATCATGATGCACGATCGCTTTTCCTTCGCAGGATCCACCTTTCCAGCCGCCTGAGCCGCTACATACTGCGGTAGCCCAAGTCCGATGGCCCCTAAGGCACCAACCTGCAGAAAATCGCGGCGTAAGACACCATTACAGGTCTGAGCCATTGCATTACCGGTCAACCTTAACATCGGCAGATATCCTGTCAGGTGGGAAAGCGTGGTAGGGCAATCCAATTGCCAAACGAGCCAAACTCGATAGTAGATAGTTTAGCCGCACAACCGAGTGGGTGCAAAGCAATGCCCCAGCAGTGACCAGTCAGGCACTCCCACAGAGCTAAACAGCGTTAACCAGAGCTTTGGGTAGGCTTTGGGCTTAAAACGCCCCCCTCGAACATGTCAGTTCTCAGGATTTTCTTCCCTTTCTCGAAGATACTCGGCGTAATTCTGACTTACGACCCTTCCAGAAGTCAGGAACCGATTCCTGTAGCTGCGCGTCACGCACAAAACACAACGAACAGGAAAAAAGCCTAACGGTAACAAGAACCAATCCCACCATTTTTTTGTAGCTGGCCTCAAAACGCCATGACAGACCGAACAATTCCCGCCACTCATCTGCACGTCAGCCTTATTCAATTACCGATCACGCCTGAAAAAACATATTAGGCCAACCGATAAAATAATAAATAGTCTGTCGCCCAAAACAGCCTAATATCAACAAATTTCACTGAGCTCTGACTGCGAGAACAACTACTGCAGTGGAACAATTCGAATAGTCTTTTTCATCTGCAATAATGCAGACTTACCAGATCGACAATGAACACGGGGATCGAAATAGAAACGATCGCTGCGATGGCGATTTTTCCTAAACGGCCGATGGTTAGATATACCTATCCCAATACGGAAGGGCCAAGCCCAGCGACCCGAGAAGTGACTTAAGAAGAATTGACCTGCTTGCTCGAAGACACCAGCCAGGGGACTAGAACTTGATACCTTCGGCATCCCCTAACAGGACTTCCTTATAATCATCTCTTCTACCAACTTTATTAAATGAATGTCTTTCGCAGTGCTATGCCAAGTGACTGAACGACTCCACTGCCGTTAAAGCAATTACAGCAAATGCTTAGCTTTGGCTCTGAGATATTCGTTGATGAGAGGGGATGTCAATTGCTCGGGAAAGGCGTCGACCACCAAGATACCCTGCATTCGTAACCGATGAAGAACTTGTTCTCGCCAAGTCAGAATACTCGCTGCGGCGGCACTTCGATACAGCACATCGGGATCCGAGGCAGGGTTATCCGCAGCATCGAAAATTCGATGATCTCGCAAACACACCAGCAGCGGCAAATGCCTTTGCTGCAGGTTTCCCAAGTAAGCAACGATTTGATCGGCATTTACTTGATCGATGATCGAGGTGATCAAAACCACCAATGAACGCTTCCGAAGATTACTGGAAAGATGTAAAAAGGCTTGATCGAAACGGCTTTCGACCAGCGCTGGAAAGCGATCAAATCCTGCATGCAAAATTTGATTCATTTGGCTGCGACCACTACGCGGCGGAACGTATCGATCAACCTTATCTGAAAAACAGACTAAGCCCACAGCGTCATTCTGAGATAAAGCAACATGCGACAGCATCAGCAATGAATTCAAACTATAGTCGACTAAACTTAAACCTTGATACTGATTGGTCATCATACGCCCACAGTCGAGCATGAAGACAACTCGTTGGCTCTGATCACTTTGAAAATCTTTCACCGTCAGCTTGTTACGTCGTGCGGTGCTTCTCCAATCAATAAATTTGTAGTTATCGTCTAGTGTGTAGTCACGCAACCTTTCGAAATCACTATCCTGTCCTATCTTCCGGGTTCGACGCACACCGATCAAACTTAAGCGATTTGAACGAGCAAGAATGGCGTATTCAGCCACTTGTTTCATATCGGGATATACATTTAACGTATTGACGCAGGGGACTTTGATATAACGCTGCCAAAGTCGTAAGGCAGACTCCACGCGTATGTAGACAAATTCGAGCTTATAAGCTCCTCGTCGTCCTACCGATAGCAAGTGAGAACCTTCCCATCGCTTTGAAGGAGGAATTGAAGCAACGTGTTCGGCAGGTTCAATCACAGCCCCTTGTGGAACGTCATCACGAATGACCGCTCGCGCCAAAAAACGGCCACGATAATCGAGAATCACTTTTACTGGGTGAGGAACTGCCAAGGAAGCAGCTCGCTGCATTTCTCGACTAGCCTTAAAGTCTTTTGGACCTGGGGCAAGCCAAAAATCGGTAACTAGGACCAACGCCACCATCGCATCGGCCAGCAAAACCACCAGTAAAAAGTCGGGAGCAATTACCACCAGCAACGACAGCAGAAATGGCAAGAGCATCAAAGCGGCCGCAAACGGACTTGGAAATGTTCTGCGCAACTTCGCTGCGATAACCATCGGCAGCGCAGCTAGCGCTAGCACAAGCCACGGGGCGCGTGTCGCAAAAACTGCCAGGTAATCAATCCACTCCTCAAGCACTAGCGAGGTACCTCAATCGTCTTCAGAAGTTGTGTTAGCTGTTCATCGACCTTCATACCCTCAACTTCCGCCTCCGCGGTTAAGCTGACGCGATGTCGCAGAGCGGGTAAGACAAGCTCAGCAACATCGTCGGGTATTGCGTAATCCCTGCCTCGAAACGCTGCTAAAGTACGAGCCCCTTGCATCAAGGCAATGCCTGCGCGTGGAGAGGCGCCAAGATAAAAAGTGGGCCATTTACGAGTTTGTCGAACGATTCGATTGATGTATTGCACCAATGGGGCTTCAACTCTTATTTGACTATTACGTTGAGTGATCTCCAGTATCTCCTCCGGACTGGTCACGCACTGCAATTCATTTTCCAAGCGGTTACCCAAATCTTGCTGCAAGCTGTGTTGCATTAAAATCGCCGCTTCCTCAGCTTCGTTGGGATAGTCAACAATCGTTTTAAACATAAAACGATCAAGCTGAGCTTCTGGTAAATTGTATGTTCCCTCGCTCTCGATCGGGTTCTGTGTGGCCATAACCAAGAAGGGACGAATCAGGCGATGACTCACACCATCAACGGTCACACGAAACTCTTGCATGATTTCCAGCAAGGCGGCATGTGTCTTGGCCGGCGAACGATTTATTTCGTCAGCTAATAGCAACTGCGTAAAGACTGGCCCTGGACGAAAGCGAAACTCCTGCAGTTTCATATCGAAAATGGGGGCCCCGGTGATATCCGATGGCATCAAGTCAGCCGTAAACTGAATACGTCCAAAGTTACACCCAAGGATACGACCCAGCGCTCTCACAAAAAGTGTCTTCCCAAGCCCTGGAACACTTTCGATCAACACATGACCGCTCGAGAATAGAGCCACCAAAGTCGACAGGACTAATTCCTCCTGGCCGACATAAATTTTAGCAAGCTCGGTCTGTATTGCCTGAAACAACTCTCTTGTCCCACGACCAGAACTAGATGCCATTTGTGTTTCGCTCAACTTATTGCTCCTCTATTCTTTTAGCTCAGCTTCAATGATTTCGTTGTAGTTCTGCGCAGGAGAACTCGAACTGGCAGAAATCTCAGCGGGCACAACTGCGGTTACAGGCCTCATCGTCGGTGGTTGTACCGATGCCTGCGGTGAAGCCGACATCTCCCTTGTAGCTTCTTCTACGACTGGCTTCGTTGTCGTCAACGGAAACTTGGCCAGTGGCAAGCACCACGGATGCTTTGGATCCTTGCGAACAAGGCGAAAGTAATCGGAGATTTTCTCTCTGGCAAAGTCCTCGTCTTTAGTGCGAGCCAGCATACCACCTAGCGCGTCGATGTGCTGACCGAAGTCGCTTAATTGCTCTTCGACGAGTTCTCGCGGTCTTCCGAAAATAGGCATGACGATAAAACACATCATGATGCCTAAAATGGCAAGATGATAAGTAATTAAACTCAGCGGCCAGACCGCAAACATTTCTAAGCCAGCTTGCGAATACGGCGATTCGTCACCCGTACGTATAGGCACCCCTCTGCGAGTACTGCGCAGAAAAGCCACCCTCTTGCTATCGCCACAGCGATCTATCAGCTTCACCGCAAGTTTCCGATGTTCAGGCAAAACCAGTGAACCGTTTTGCAGAAAGGAACCATTGGCCACAACGATAATTCGACTTGTACCCCAGGCAGAAGAGGTTAATTCAAACACCAGCGGCCGGCCATCATCCGAGGAAAGCAGCACTTCCGAATTAGGTACAGCCATTTTTTCCTGTTCGAGGATGTTATCCATTTCATTCGCCGCCCACGTTTTATCTCCATCCCAATAATTCACGACAAAAGGCTCAGTCGCTGCAAACAACTCCTCATCCTTCGCCTCTTTTTCAAAATCGCTTTCCACATCTACAGGGCGTATCTCGGTTCGAGTAAATATGCGAGTGGAACTTGCATCTATTCCATCCGCTAAGGGGCCTCGCAATCCCTGAACTTTCGTCTTGGGAGGAGTGGTATCGATGGTAAACCAGCGAGCAAAATGCCGCCCCGATAGATCTCTTCGCATCGAATCCGCTTCGACCAGCATCTGTTCGCGTAATGCGCTGGATTTAGAGCCTAATGGCTGTCGCTCTACCATTCGCTCCCAATATTCGGTCGATGCCTCGAAGTCGCGGCCTACATAAATCAATGTTCGTCCTGTTTTTTCCGCGAGCCAATTCTCAATATGATCTCTGTTACCAACGCTCGGCGGCGTGAAGGTATCTGGTGTCCAAAAAATGACATCTACCGGATCCATCGATTTTGAAAAAGTCGTAGCCGAAAATGTTTTGTAACCCCTCTGCTGAAATAGACGTCTCAATGCACCGTATCCAATGAGACTCTGATTCCCTTCGGTGCCGTTGCTAAAACCGTATTTTATGTCGCGACTACTGCTGCTTGAGACACCTCGACCACAACCCGATACCAATGTCGATATCAGCAGCATGAACCCAATAATCCAAATACCTGCAGAGTTTTTCATGAGGCAACTCCAATCTCTTTGGGTTCTGCCACCTTGGCAGCTTCACCTTGCAAGTAGCGATGAAACTCGTCCACTCGTTGCCAATCGATCATGAATCGATCTTGCGAGATCTTATAACGCCCGAAGAAAACATCTTCAAACCCCAGAATGGTTGATTCCAAAATGCGTCTCAGCACGGGGTGCTGTCGCAACTCCCTGAGATAGACTCGATTCGTTTTTCCACGCTGTATGGTAATAAAACGATTCGAATCGAGCTGTAGCAACTCATAAGCAAACAAGTAAATCATCGCTCGATCGAAGTCTCCTTGCTGCATGCAACGCTGTACTTCGCTCAATGGATCATCACTGTGTTTCATTTCAACCGTAAATGGTAGATCACTTAATTTTTCCATGTCGAGCGGGATGGAACTTATGGATTTCGATTTCCTACGCAAGACAAAAGCCTCGGGAGCGATGTAGTAAAACGCGATCGCGACAAGGAGGATGATCGCTAATCCAAGACCACCATAAACAATCACGGGACCTGCGTACTGCAGTAACGATCCCCACCACGTAGTAAATTGATTACTAGCCGGATTAGGGTTCGTTGGCAAAGTACTTCGATTCACCCCCTCCCAATCGGAATTCCTACCAGCAGCATCTTGAGTCCTCAGTTCATCAGGGACTCGATAATCATCGGTATCCGGATCATACCAACTGTTTCTCCCCAGCGACTCGAGTGCCTCCTTGCCCGCCTTTACACTCTCATCAGCCTGCCCGAAGCTAGATAAGGAGAATAGCCAAACGACCAAATAAGTAAGCAGCAGAGCATGTATGATAAATGCCTTTATATTTTGAGATCGCATGTCGATTTGTGCCGCCATCATGCCACTCCCTTAAACTGCGAGGCAGCTAAACGAGACGCTTCGGCACGCATTAATAATTCGACTTCCCAACCCTCGAGAGCAATGCGGGTGTCAAGATAACAGAGAAAACGAAAGGCTGTGGCAAACCCACCTAAGGTCCATAGGACGAGCGGCAGAACAACCCAGTCCAGTAGCCAGTTCCATTGCCAACTCCCGGTGAATACACCCTGGAAAAACAAGAACGTAAGAAGCAACGAAATAAGCCCCGCCATATTCAATATTATGATCGCCATCATCCGAGCGAAGCATTCTGTGGCGACAGGTGCATGTAACCACTGAGTTCTTTTCCCATAACGAATTTGCTGTTTATCGCGCGATGCCAACTGGCAACGCTCCAAGACGATAATCTCGGGGGCATAAGGCCGGAAGGAGCGAGCCACCACTGCAAAGCCAACTGCTAAAAAGGCCAACAGAAACAATTCCGTAAGCGGATCATAAGTCCCAGTGCGCGGCATAAACAAAAGGATGAGGGGACCGACAACTGCCCAGCGAAGGATGCCCAACACGACGAGTAAAGTAAACCATTGTCGAAAAACAATTTGAGCAATTTTCGCCAGCGATAGGTTTTGCTTGAAAGTAACCTGTCCCAAAAAGGTCGTAGCCAGCACACCCGCCAAAGGAAGTTCTAAAAAAACCAGCAATACTTGATCGAGCGCATGTCGCCAGCGGGCTAAGATGGCACCACCTTGAACTAACTCGGCTGCAATCAATGCTTCCGAGCCTACCATCCAACCGACCAGGATCATGTTCAGTAAGTAAAATGGCAAGCATCCTACGAAATAGGTCAATGCCAGGCGAGCAGGATAACGCCCCCAAAGACGCAATGTCATGTCTAGCAAATCGGAGGTCGAGCGTTGGGAGATGACAATCTCTGTATCGTCGAATCTCATGTGTCACCCTCCCTTGGTGCACCGAGTACAACGAAATAAAACATCATTGCGGTGCTCGAAAGAATCGCCCAGGCAACCTTAAAAACATAAGGTAGCGGTGACGGCGAAATAAAGCCCTCGGTAAAGGCCGCAAGCACAAACAACACCGCTGCAGCACCTATAACAGGCAAGGCGCGCCGAGCTTGAACTCGAAATGAGCCAAGCCGAGTTAATCCAGCAGTCGCCAGTAGACCTATCCCCAAACGTAAACCGGCGCCGGCGGATAAAGCGATGGCCGACAACTCAAATGGACCATGCGCGGTGACAAACTCAAAAAAATTCTTTCCGGCTTCAACATCGCTCCTCGCCATGTAACCAAAGCTCGCACCGAGCGCTGTAGCGTTGTAAACCAAGGTGTAGAGTGTTGGAATAATCAGGGGCCCAAAACCAAAGCACTGCAGTCCAATGCCCGTATTGTGACGAATATAAAAACCTGCCATCGACACATACTGGTCGAAGTTACCACTTGCCCCGATATCCTCAGAGAAATTCTCTTCTAGCGTTCCGAGCCCATCATCTCCCACAACCGCACGAGCAAAGCCAGGGAAATTAGAGGTATCCCACGCTAACCATGCAGATAAGAAAAATAAACCGAAAAACAAGAATGTGGCTAGATGCACACAGGGGTCTTTGAAGATCTGCTGCGGCGCACTGTGGAACAACGCGTTAACCCAGGCAGCCAAACTATATTTTTGTGAGCGATATAATTGATTGTGAGCTCTTCCAACAAGATTGTGCAAATAATCAACGGTCTGTGGTGGCAAGCGGTAAGCTTGCGATAGAGCGAGATCGGTACAGGCTGAACGATATAAAGCACTAAATTCCAGCACTTGCTCGGGTGACCAATTACGGGTCCCTTTCGGGGATTGGGCGTTGCTCAAGTACGTTTCAAGTTGATTCCATTGAAGCCGGCGCTTTGCTAAAACATCTTCAGCCTTCATAAGCCACCTCCTTGGGAATCTGCACCTTCGACATTGCGGGCTCCAGCCCCTAGCCCTAAGTTCTCCCAGCTCGCGCTGCCCGCCATTACAGGAGCAGTCACTGGAGCCTTGGGAGGTGTTACGATGGCGGCCTGAGCGCTCCCCATATTTCCGTAGGGACTAATGCGCGCTCCCCTTTCACCTTCGTTTTGCTTTGTGCTGTAGAAAGCATGGAGATAAAGAGCACACAGCATCAGGTCCGAACTTGTATCTGTCATGAAACCAAATTTTTCGATCAAGGGCTTGGCGAGATGATTCGCCAATTCCGTACGTCGTGCTGGTGGCAGTAATGACCTCTTAGCGACATACAACGACAAAGCTTTAGCCATTGTCAGAGGGACAATAAAATCAGGAGGTATATACGCCGCCAGCGAACTGGCTCTAGGATCATCT
>JAUMAI010000426.1:0-5122 GCA_032116775.1 Pirellula sp.
CGGACTGGGGCAGTTGGTGCAAGGCAGGCCCTTGAAGGCACTACTCCATTTCGTTCTTGGCGTGCTGTTGTGGTTTGTTTTTCTTGGCTGGGTCATGCATATTTGGTCAGCTCTCGAGGCCGCCTGGTACAGGAACTGATACTGAAATACTAATCAGCAAAGAAATGCGCGGTCTTGCACTGGACATCTTATTAGGTCGAGTGCCAACGTACCGGTTTGCGACCGAAAATCTTGCCGATGCTAAACGCGCCAATAGCCCTTGCTTGGAGAAGCGAGGGCTATCTGCATGATCAATTCTCTTATGATCAATTCTCTGGGGACGATGATAACGCTATGTCGCATTTAATCATCTCAACAAATCCGAAGACAAATCTCCATTTCACTCAGGCGTATGAAGAGACTGAGGGGTTTCTGGAATAATGACGTTGGTCCCGGACTCAGGTGATTTCTCAAGTGTAAGTAAGGCGAATAGATCTGCGAGTTCCTGCTTTGTCAGTTGTGCTTCGAGACCTTCTGGCATGAGCGATTGGGGGGAAACTTTGGCTTCCTCGATTTCCTCGCGAGCTATGGCTTCGATTTTTCCACCCTGGATCTTCAGCACGATTTTGTCTTCTGAATCCTCGACTAGCAAACCGGTAATGACCTGCCCATCCGCTGTTAATACCGTGTAGGCTTGGTAGGCATTTCCAATCACCAGGCTGGGATCTAAAACGTTGGAGAGTAGTTGCGAAAAACTACTTCGGCCATTGCTAGTTAGATTTGGGCCAACCTCATATCCTCTCTCGTGAAGCACATGACACTGACCACATACTCGTTCAAAGACAGGCCAGCCGTTAGCGGCATTTCCTTTGGTTGTACGCAACATTTTTTGCGCATTTTCGATCGCGAGTAAACGATCTTCACGGTTTCCTAAGCGGATAGAGCCCCATATTTTCTGCACCTGTGCGATAACCGCAGGATCACCGGAATCGATCAAACGCTGCAACTGATTGGTATTGAAGAGATCTTTAGCCACCTTGCCAGCAGCGACTTGTTCAAGCAGCGGAAGACGCGAAGGGGCACGCTGAGTACAGCGTTCAACGATGGTAGCGCGGATGTCTGGTTGCAGCTTAGGGATTGTAGCTAGTACCAAATCGATGCATTCCTGACTCGACTGTTCTAAAGCCAATTCACACAGTTCGGTTTGAATGTTCGGTGCGGTAGCGGGAGCGGTTATGTTCGTTTTGAGAAAGCCAGCAAGTTGTTCTGGAGAGTTTCGCAAAGCGATACGCCCTGCCAAGCTGCGGACTTCGGCGGGTTGTTGCGAATCTAGCAACAACACTTCGATGTTCTTTAAGCCTCGCTCATCGTTCCATGTTGCAGTCAGGCAGCTGACAGCCGCATATCGTGGATCGTTACGGTCGCCCTGAATTAATTGGAACTCAGCAGCCAGACTGCCAAACAATTCTTTAGCCTTAGCAATTTCGGGCTTTAATTCTTGGATCTGCTCCGTGAGTTGCAGCAGACTTTTAGCGGCCGCTTTAGGATTCGCCTTCCACGTGAGCTTTATCAAACGCACCACAGAGTCTACTCTCGGTTTGGCCTGAATTGCTTGGTCTTCTTGCAGCGCAAGAGTTACTCCCCCCACAACAAAAGCGGTTAGGAGCGAAAGTATGTGGGGTTTTAATTTGATATGAATCATGTTTGAAAAACGCTGGGAGAGTAATCGTTGTCTCAACGTCCGTATGAATAACGTCTGTCGAAACAACGATTCAAAGATTGAAAGAGAAAGTGTTCGGCTTACTTGGATTCCGCCAGTATCTTTTCCGAAATTCGCGGTACTAAATCCGACAATGCGGGCGATTTAGTAAGGTCCTTTTGCTCTACAATTTCCAATAAACGATCGGCTTGGTGGGGAAGCATGGGGTGAAGGTTCTGCCACACGATGTGAGGTATCAGTTGATCCTCTTTACAAACTTCGGCGACGTTTACCAACCACTTGAGTTCATCAACTCCTTCGATTTTTTTGGCGGCAATTGCTATTTGCAGAAGTACATCCGGAGGCGAATCAGTTGTAATCATTCCTTCGATTGTGTTGCGCGTCTTTTCGGAGACCTTCTGTTGGTTTCCGGCGGCTCGAATTGCCCAGGCCACAATAGATGACTCTTTATGGGCGAGAGTCTGCTGATGAAAGTTGTCATCAAGTGGGCCTTGGCTGATCAGGGTCCAAAACGCATGTAGGCGCTGCTTGGGGGTTGTAGCTTGATCGAGAACAATTTGTTGTAGAAGCTTGTTGGCTTGTGGATCTCTTCGTTCTGCAAGCAGCCTTTGGGCTGTTTCACGGAAGTAAATATTACCGTGACCGAGATACTCAATCAGCTTTTCATTGGTGTCCTTGCGCAGGTCGATTACAGGTACGCGACCGGGAGGACCATAACAGATACGATAGAGTCGTCCTTTGCCACGATCGATTCCTTTAGGGTCTCGATTGGCGTCTTGATAGCAGTGATATCGATCATACCAGTCGAGCACATACAGATAGCCATCTGGCCCAACTTTCTGGGCGACAGGCATGAACCAGGCATCATCAACAGTTAGAAAATCTTTCTCTCCGGTTGCGAAATAACTTGAGCCTTTGCGTTGCAAGCGATCGACGTTAATACAATTGCCGTGGATGTTACCCATCATCAGCAATTCTCGATATTCGGCAGGATAGTTTGTGGAGTCGAAGTAGACGATTCCACAATAGGCAGCCATTTGATGCTTATGCTCAACAATGGAGTTGATTTTCCAAGTGAATGGTGGATAGGGACCTCCCTGACGATGATAGTAGCCTGTTTCGGTTAGGTGCCACAGGTGATCGATCACGCAGGCACTTACAAAGGCGCTGCCGAGTTTGTCAAAGGCAATACCCCAAGGATTTGAGGTACCTTCGCAAAACAACTCGAATTTCTTGGTTCTTGGGTGGATTCGAAAAAGTGCGCAGGTGAACTCATACACTTTGCCATCTTGTTCAATGCGACTTGGATTGAAAACGCCATTGAGGCCATAAAGATATCCATCAGGTCCCCAAGTGAGGCTGTTCGGTAATTCGTGCGTATCAAGTCGCCCGAATCCAGTGACAACGACTTCGGTTTTGTCGGCCTTATCGTCTCCATCGGTATCCTGCATAAATAGAAGGTCGGGGGCATTGGCAACCCAAACACCACCATGACCGACCGCAATCCCGGAGGGGATGTTGAGCCCCTCGGCAAAAATAGTCACCTTATCCATGGTTCCATCGCGATTGGTATCTTCCAGAATCTTGATCCGATCCTTACCAGGCCCCGCTTCCTTTCTCGGATATTCAAAGCTTTCGGTCACCCACACCCTACCTTTGTCATCGAAGCACATGGCAACCGGGTTCACGAGATTCGGTTCGGAGGCTACCAACTGCACTTGAAACCCCTTGGGTACCTTCATTTTCTCAATAGCTTCCGCCGGAGAGAGAGCCGGGCCAGGTGGTTTGGTTTGGTGATGCGGAATTACCTCTTTTTCTTTTGATTCTTGAGCCTTCAGATCCAAAGTGAGGCTACCAGGGCCGAGGCACAAGGTAGTTAGCGCGAGGGCAGTCAAGAGTTTCCGACAACGGCTGATTTTCACGGCGAGGATCCTTCGAGCTGGCATGGAGAGGTAGGTATAACAATTCAGAATTTGGAGAAAGCGATCTGAACAAAAGTGGACGAATCTCGACATTGAGGCTGCAAACTGCCATAATAGCGGGGGTCGGACTCGATTGCCTCAGAGACAAAAAGTATTTTGGCAGGCATTTTACCAAACCGCAAATCGTTGGTGCGGTGTTTGTCAATCAAGCTTTTTCTCAGTAATTTGTCGACAACTTCTCCACAATCGCATCTAAACAGTCGCATCTATTTTCAGGATTCGTCCATGGTACGAAAATTCTCTTTGTCGCGATGGGCAATGCTCCCACGGCTGGCGTATTTGAGCTCAGTAGCTTTGGTAAGCGTGGGAACATTGACGAGTTTAACCGGATGTGGTGGAGGGGACGAGGCGACGGTTGCTTCGAACAGTTCAACGGCTCCTGCACCTACGGCTCCCCCATCTCCTCCGGCAGGTTATGCTCCAACTGGAAGCAATATGCCGAGTGGCTCTTCGGGTGGCTCTTCAGGCGGTTCATCCGAAGGTTCAAGCGGTGGAGCTAATTCCTCGGGCCAGCAAATCCAGATGGATAACCCTGAAGGTGACGGTACGGCGATCGGTGCACCGGCTGGTTATAGCGGTGGAGCACCAGGGGCGGGGCCCATGGGAACTTCCAGCGGTATTGGCGTTCCCAACGAAACGGGCGAAGGGATGGTCAACAGTGGAGGTGGTTATTCCGGGGCACCTCTGGGGACCTCCAGCGGAATCGGCGCTCCAACAGGCGACAGCTCCGGTTTAGCGAACAGCGGTGGCTCTTCAGCGGGCGGCGCTCCTGGCAAAGGTGGTTATAGCGGCGGACCTGCTGGTGTTAGTGGTGGCGTTCCAGGCTCGGGTGGGCCATCCCCGGCCGATATGGCGGGTTATGGCAATAGCAGTGGTGGTTCGAGTGGTGGCCCAGGTGTCCCATCCACTCCAGGCTTACCTTCGTTAGGTGATGGTGGAATTGGTGCACCGGCAGGTGCTTCTGGCGGCCCAGGTATGATTGGTGCTCCAGGTGGATTCCCTGGTTCTGGTGTTCCTTCACAAGCACCACCGCCAGGTCCTCAGAAACCAGCTGAAGATGCTCCATATGTCGAAAAAGCAAAATATGCATTTGCGATCGGTCGCGAACCAGATGCCTACAAATATCTGATGGCACATATGTTGAGTGGTGCTGAAGATTCGGCGACCTATCTTGATGAAGTTCGCTGGGTTAAAGATCTGCTCAATCCAGCTTCGGGCGTAACGTTCGCCGTAGGTGTAGATCTTAAGGCACCTCCTACGATCACTGATTACAAACCGATTGGATCAATTACGCCCAACAACGGGGCGGGTGGCGCTGGCGCTTTCGGGTCGGAAGGTGGAATGGGAGGAGCTGGAGGTGGTGGAATCGCTCGTAAAGATGATCCCGCCATGTTCGAAAAGACAACAGGTGAATTAGGGCGAGCCTTTGTCCGAATGTTCG
>JAUMAI010000427.1:0-3667 GCA_032116775.1 Pirellula sp.
GGTGGGTTGTGACGGTCTGGCTGAGCTGATTCAGCAGAACATCCATCTTCTCCATTGACTGTCCCGCTAAACGATTGTGCGATTCCTGAAACACCAGAGCCTGACTTGAAAGATTCCTTGTGTTCAGCTCTGACTGTTCTTTCGTTAACAAAATCAACGCCGCGTGAAGCGACTGCTGTTTCTCACAGGCATCGCTGATACCACTAGAAGAATGCAGTAGCTGTTCGGCGATCGTAGAAAGTACAGAACTCACTGACTGAAGTTGCTTGACTCCATCCAGGAGATGCTTATTCGATGGGACTAATTCTCTTTCAGTAGATTCTTTCAGAACCAAGGAAGCCGTGCGCCAGTCCGATGATGTTGCTTTTAGTTGAGGAATCACCTCCGCAAGCGCGGCAAATGTAGTCGTTGAGACGTCATATATTTCGCGAAACTTCTGGGTAAGTGCTGGGATGTTTTCAGGAAAACTACCGATTGCAGACGTAAGTGAATTGGTTGCCGCTTCAAGCCTTCCAACAGCAATTAAAACTGATCGGTGAGGATCTTCTAGATCTGCAGTCGCTTTCATCCAGATCTCGTCAATGAGCAACTGGCCATCTTTTCGAGATTTATCTATGTCCAATTCAACGAAATAGATCACTAGTTGGCTTAGCAAAGCAAGAATGGCACCAGTGGCGACCCCCCCAACTAGAGGAACAGCCAATGATTGAACATCATTCAAGTCGCTTTCGATTGTGACGAAACCAATTGCAGTAAGAAGGACGCCAATGAGAGGTGCCGCGGTTTGAAGCTTTTGCAGCTTCAGATATTCCCTACTCGTCGCAAGCGATTCTTCAAGCTGTTTGCTTGCGTTATCGCGAGCCTGCGTAAGGTGAAACGAATTTCGTGTGACACTTACGAAGGGCGCAAGCCAGACGGGAAGCCCAACCCATTTTGGTAATGCGGCCCCGGAGGCTCGCCGAGCATCATCAAGCAGTTGCTGTATTTCGCTCCGAAATCTCCGATGAAAACGCCATGATCGAATGCACGCATATAATACGACGCAAACAAATGCCAGTCCAACGACAACGAGCACTCCAGTATGTTGACTAAAAACTATCATCGCCACGCCACGCTCGTTACTTCATACATGCATTTTCCAATTATCGAAAGCACAGGTTGTATTGCCCGCCTAGGAATGCCAAGCCCCTTCAGTTCAACTACCCTGTGATCGCCTAATCGTAGTTGTGTAATTGACTCCCCAAGTGTAATTGGAAGTTGATGCAGATCCACATAAGGAATTGCCCAACGCTCATCGTCTTTGGCGTAATGAAGCGATCTGTCACTGAACGCTAAGCCGTGAAAAGGCGTTTTCGATGTGGAGCCGACAACCGCCACCCATTTTTCGTCTGTGCCATAGTTCTCGGCCGTGCCAAAGCTCCGGGGTAGTGGAAAGTCATCGGCAAGATCGAAACAAACATACTCTTCGCGAAGCGCACTTCTCAAAACAGCCTTGACTACGTTCTCATTAGCAGAGACCAATGTATTCAACATTCCGCCTAGTAATGTCATAATTTCGGTCCGGAGCGAACCAACAATCAAGTCTAAGCCAAGATGCTTCACTATCTCAGAGCTACTCAGATCTTCGTTTTGAATTGTTTGAGCGATTGCTTTTCGGAGCGAAGAATCGCTCAGAGCGAACTCGGGATCTGTCAGCAACCACTCGCGATTCTTTAACCGCTTCGTCGGCCAACCACGTTTCTCAAGGCTGATGTCTAGTGAACTACTGAATCGAATTAAAGCGTTGCAAGCAGGGCAGGTAGCAATACGATCTCGCCAACCTTCGTCGCACGCCCCATCGCGACCACAATGCGGGCAACGGAAAGATATACGCTTCTCGGGCGTTTTGAAACCAAAAGCGATTGCCCAAGTCTCAGAGATCCATCTCGCTACACTCTCGGTTAATCCGAGTTTTTGGTGCAGAAAGAACTCAACGCGAGAGATGTCAGTTCGCTGGACTTGGCCTTGTGCTAAGGCTGAGACGAAGCTAGGCATCTCAAAGACGCAGCACACCCAAATTCTCTCGATCCTCTGTCCAGGCAGAAAGTCATTTAAAAGATTACGAAACTTCGTGGCCCCGTGATGGAAGACATCTGGTTCTGCTGCGAGCCGGTTGATGAGATCTGCCAGCATTTGCTGTTCTTGCCGTGACACAGAGCATCTCCTAGCTATCTTGACTTGCTGTGAGACTTGTCACTGCATCATTGCCAACAATTCCAATTATTCCGCATTTTGGACACTTGAAGCTTCTCGAACTTGATTCATAGCAAAGAAGATTCTGGCAATCGCAAAGAACGAAGCTCTTGGACTCACAATGTGGGCAACCAGGAAACTCATGGCTAAATTCAAATTGACCGTCGACGCGAGACTTGTCGTAACCTTCCTTTGAAGCAATGCTTTCTTTGATCTTAAACGCCCAGTCTGCAACCCAGTGCCTACGGGATTTTTCCTCTAAGCGTATCCCCGTTCGATGGCCCGTTTTACTGCAGTAAGCGGTAATGATAACAACATTTATATCCTGTGGCATTCTATTCATGGACCTCTTAGTTCGGAGTCGGCTTGCGGATTGTGATCTTGTTGTTGCCAATAATCACCACTGTTCCATCACAGAGCGGAACGCTCTTGCCCGGAAGAATTGTAACCATTTGAGATGCGTCAGCAGGTTGTGCTGTCCACGTTAGATTCGTTTTGTTGCACAATCCCAAAACATCCTTTCTTTGGGGGTGAGTGATTATCTCTCCGATCTGGGGCGACATTGCATTAAACGTGGTGTCGGTTAAGTGGCTCTCGAGAATTCGCCTACCGCTTGACGCCGAAATAATCTGACGAGCAGTTTCCAGTAGAAAGGGTGATTCCACAAATTTGCCGCAACTCCAGCAAGATTGAGATTTGCTGCCAGTTTCAATAAAAATTTCCGAGCCGCAACCACATCGTGTAATTGAATTCAATGCATTTGATAGAACCCTCTTCCATGCGGTTGCGAGGAGCCGTCGATCTGGATTTCGAATACCTTCAGTGAATGAAGCAGTAAATGCATCTTTTAGTTCTTGTGGATATATTGACCGCCAATACGGAATTGCATTCTTTCCTGCCTCGCCGAGAGGGTCTAATTTCGGATTCTCCACAGCCTCGTTTGATCTGTCTGACGGATCAAAAATGAACACCGGTTCTGAACCGAATAGCTTCTCTCTGGCAGGTAGATCCCAAGCACGAATGCTTAAAATCTTCTTTCCGACTAGCGGGTGTTGGATATGAAATAGATAGAAAAGCAGTACCGAAAGCGAAAAGTAGTCCGTTTCTCTGCTAGGGCGAGCTTTACCTAGTACGACTTCCGGTGCCATAAAGTCCGGTGTTCCAAGAACTGACTTCGACGGGCTGTTGTTTGCTGACACATTGTCATTGTCGCAAATAAGAGTCTCACCATTCAAAGGGTCAAAGAAACCATTGCCAAACGAAATGTCACGATAGCAAAGACCCGCGGCGTGGAGTTTGTGAAAGCTGTCGACGAGATTCAGCCCAACAATCATTAATGTTTCAAATGTCGGATCGATTCTTGCGTTTACAATGTCGACAAAGCTCCTGAATCGAGGAGCACGTATCGGAATCAAGTAGCCGAAGCTGCTCCGGC
>JAUMAI010000428.1:0-4260 GCA_032116775.1 Pirellula sp.
GCTAACAGGGTTAAAACTGCTGCGTGCGTGGATCTCGTTTTCTTCATGTTGCCTCCTTGATCGATAGTTGACTCGTGATGCCCTCTAAGCGATCGCGGAGTCACGTGTCCTGTGAGTAGATTGCGGCCCAGACTCGACCGGATTAGCGGACGATGGCGTAGGCGCGAGTACTAAAGCCAACTCACATATCGGAAGTCAGAACATAAACTTGAACTGTTTATTTCTTTTTATTAGAAATAAAATATTCAAGATTTTGTTTTTATGAAGAAAAATGATTTTTTGCGGGTTATTTTCAATGCTGGCGAAGCTGGCCGGCCGTTCACTTGGTTAGACTTATTTGCGGGAGAGGGCAGGCGTCTAAGTCATAGGTAGCGCATACAACGCCTTTGGAGCCAACATCCACCCGGAGACGTTTGCTAAGAATGCGCCGACTAAGGTCGCTAGAGATCGAGTCTTACCTTAAAATGTAGGCCTTAGCCCTGGCCACCACCAGCTTCATCACCGGGCGGATCGCCTTCGACCCGAATGCTGGTCGCACCTTGCGTAGCTAGTGAATGACACTCATGCTCTGCCACTTACCACCCATAAAACGCCTCAAGAACACGAGCGCTTGTACCATGGCAAAGAGACTCGCGGTGCTCCATGCCCAATATACGGCCCCGTTCCAGTCGCGCATAATCCATGTAGGAAGAACCATCAGCGGCCAAGGTAGAGTAAGCGCAATCAGTGACACAAAGCGGGTGTCACCGGCTCCTTTGAGTGTGAATGAGCAAACTAAATTCAAACTGTCAAAGCAGGTGAACACAGCAACAAACATCAGCAGAATAGGTACCATATGCGATACCTCTGTCCAAAGTGCTGCGTTACTAGAGTTGTGAAACCAACTAAGGTAAAAGTTTGGCATTAAGAAGAAGCTTAGTCCCATCATCCCCATGTAGCCGAGAGCGAGTTGAATGCCGCACCATGTGACAGCCTCAGCCTCGTCTTCGCGCTTGTCACCTAAAAATTGTCCCACTTGAATGGATACTGCTTGAGCGAGGCCCATCGCCGGCAAAACGGATAACATCATGACTGTGACGACGATGCCACTGCTAGCAAGCGCGGCGTCTCCGACTGGCATACGGCCAACTATGATCAAAAAAGTCGAGAATGCTAAGCCTTCCAAAGCCCACTGAAGGCCACTCGGTATGCCGTACCTGAGGTAGCGTTTCAGTAAATCAAGGCGAGGACGCCACCCAGATAAGGTTGCATAAGCTTCCTCATGCTTCTTCTGAAAGAGCAAATAAAGGCCTACTGCAGCGGCAAAATAGCCCGATAGCGCGGTAGCATATCCGGCACCAGCTACACCCATGGCTGGTGACCCCCAGTGGCCGGAGATCATCATATAATCAAAAATAAGATTAGTTATCATCCCAACAAAATTGATCCACAATATTGTTTGTGTTCGGCCTAAGCCTGAAAAAAAACTACTAACAGCTGCGACCACTGCGGTAGGCAAGGCTGATAGACAGATCGTGTCGAAGTATTCGATTTCGAGTTTACGCACAGACGGTGAGTGTCCGACAAAGGTAAAGATCAGATCGGATGCGGGGATAAGGAGTAAGAATAGAAGACCACCGATTAGGCTTAAAATCAGCGCCTGCCAAGTCGCAGGACCAATCATCTTATACTCTTTAGCGCCGTAGTATTGGGCGACGAAGGTCATGAGATAAGCTGCCGTTTGTTGCAGGAGGGCCATTGGGACCCAGAAGATGCCCATCACAGCCATCGCAGCTGCTAGCGCCTCGGTAGAGTAATTACCGAGATAGACTCTATCGATGGTTAACTGCACGTTCCAAAAGCTATTGGCTATGATCAGAGGCCAGGCGACTTGTAGGATAGATTTGTAGCGTTCGCGGCGGTTACTAACATGACTACTCATAAGTGCACTCATCTCGGATTAAAGAACGATGGTCACCCGAGCGGGTGACCATCATTAAAGCTGCTGACGAAATATTGGCTATCTTTGATCTTCCGTATTCTATCGGAAAGTCGGCCAGTACTCCAACCATACCGTAGGGCGCGTATGCGCCTGAGGCTTGGTTGGTGGTGAAGGCCGACTCACCGTGAGCTTCGCGGAGCGAAGTGAACGGTCATTTATTCGACCTCGGCTTGATTCTCAATGTATTGCTTTAATACAGATAAGGGAGCACCACCGACGGTAAGTAAGCAGTAGGTGCGGCTCCAAAAAATAGGTTTCCAGTAGTATTTCCTGACGTGCGTAGAGAACTCCTTTCGTATTAGGCGCGAGGTTACCGTTTTTAGATTATTGATTAGCTTTGATGGCTGCGCTTTAGGGTTTAATGCCATGAGGAGATGAACATGGTCAGCCTCACCGTTAAACTCAAGTAGTTGGCAGTCCGATGTCTGGAGAAGTCGGTGGAAATGTTCTTCCAGGCGAGAGAGGATGGCCTTGTTGATGCACCTTCGGCGATATTTTGTGACTAGAACTAAGTGATATTTAAGATCGTAAACGCAGTGATTTAATGTATTTAATGTTTTATTTTTCATGGTAACCAGGAGATAATCACCGCCATGGAACAGGTCAAGCGCAAAGTCAGATACCGCATATATCCATCGCCTAGACAGGCTAATCGTATGGTCGAAGTCTTGCGGCTGCATCAGCGTTTATACAATGCTGCGCTTGAGCAACGGATTGATGCCTACCGACGCTGCGGTAAGACCCTTAATTATTATGATCAAGCCAAGGATCTGACCCAGCTAAGGGCAGAGTTTCCCGAATATGCAGGACTGAATGCTCAGTCAGAGCAGGTGACGTTAAAGCGTCTTGAGCTGGCGTTTAAGTCGTTTTTTCGCCGTGTAAAAGAGAGGCATTCGGCCCCAGGATTCCCGCGCTTCAAGGCGTTTGAGCGTTTTAAGGGTTGGGGATACGCAGCTCACGGGGATGGTTGGAAGTTCAAGCCTAATACGGATTATGTGAATGGCACGCTGCATTTGAGTGGCGTTGGGAATCTACAAGCGCGTGGGCGACCTAGGTTTATTGACCAGGTAAAAAGTAGCCGCAGCCCAGGCCAACCAAAGACGGTTGAGATCATCCGGAAGAGCAATAAATGGTATGCATCCATCACGTTTGCCACGTTAAAGCCGCATCGCGCTAGCGGTGATTCGGCTGTCGGGATTGATTGGGGCACCACCACCTTTGTGACCATTGTTACCGAAGATAACAAGCAGCATTTGATCGAAAATCCACGTCACTTCAAAAAGTACGACTGCCAACTAAAGAAAGCACAGCGAAACTTATCCCGCAAAAAGAAAGGCTCCAAGAATAGGGCCAAAGCCAAGCTAAGGCTAGTCTCGTGTCACGAGAGATTGGCTAATCAGCGCGATGATTTCTTGCATCAGACTAGTGCTCGCATCGTGCGTGAGTCTAGACTCGTGGCTACAGAGGCTCTGAACATCAAGGCCATGACAGCCCACGGCGGTGCATATAAGAGTGGCTTAAATCGCAGCATTCTCGACACATCCCCTGGCAAGTTTTTCGCATTTTTGGAGTACAAAGCGGCAGACGCTGGCATTCCCTACATCGAAATACCAACCAGGAAGGTCAAACCATCACAAAGCTGCTCCGGCTGCGGAGCCGTCCAAAAAAAGACTTTGGGCGAGCGCACACATTTATGTGCGTGTTGCGGGCTTACGCTTGATCGGGATGTGAATGCTGCACGAGTGATTTTGAATTATGCTTTGACAGGCTTTGTCACGGGACGGGAACCGTCCTCAGGTGTGGAGGGTGGGGTTACCCGCCCGCTGAAGCACGAAACTTCGACTATACCGGAGCACGCTCGCCAGAGCGTGTGAGGATTGGGCGGAGTAGTTCATGAGAGGCTGCCTGCATGACCCCAAGATCGAAATCAAAGAGTAGTTGTGCGATGACATTTTCTGGAAGCATATGATGCGGCACCACCGCCTCGCGAACCTCTGGGACCTTATCTCTCGCCAACATAGTCGCAATTTGTGGTGAGATGCTCTCGTTTTCCGAAAAGAGTTATACGGACGTTTACGTCTTCGTCCTCGGCGAGTTTAAGCATGATTTCGTGCGATACATTAGCATTCTCGGCCACCATTTTACGCACATTGGCTAGATGGTGATTTGCCATTTTTCTCGATACTTGATCGAAACGCTTTGTCTGAACACTATAATTAAGCACGTCTTCAAAGTGCGGCACGATGAAATCCTCGGTCATCAGATCACCGACAATCGTT
>JAUMAI010000429.1:0-5869 GCA_032116775.1 Pirellula sp.
TCCCTAAGCGGCAAGCTCGACCCAAACAACCCAATCCTACAAGCACGAGGGAACTTAAAAGATGCTCCTCTTCATTCCCAGTCGAGATGGGTTTGCTGCCTTTCTTTTCTTGGTTATCGCTGTCGCGACGTTGGTTGGGCCGGCTGCTCTCGCCTTTGGACAAGATGCCAACGAACAAAAGCGAAATTGGCTGATCAAAGAAGTATTAATTCCTGGCGGCATCCGTGACACCCGCGTACTCGATGCGATGCAATCCACCGAAAGACACCAATTTGTTCCCCAAGCACTGCAAGATCGCGCCTACTTCGATATGGCTCTCCCCATTGGCGATGCCCAAACCATTAGCAGCCCTTTGATTGTGGCGATGATGACGCAAGCGCTGTCCCCTCAACCCACCGATAAAGTTTTAGAAATTGGAACCGGTAGTGGCTATCAAGCGGCAGTGCTGAGTCCCTTGGTGAAGGAGGTTTACACCATAGAGATCGTTGAAAGCTTAGGTTTATCGGCCCAAAAACTACTGGCCGATCTCGGGAAGTATAAGAACGTCACCGTCAAAGTGGGCGATGGCTTTTTGGGTTGGCCGGAACATGCCCCCTTCAACAAAATCATCGTGACCTGCAGTCCAGAAAACGTGCCACAGCCGCTTATTGATCAACTCGCGGATGGTGGCTTGATGGTAATTCCTGTTGGAGAACGCTATCAACAAACTCTGTACCTGATGCGGAAGAAAGGAGATCAGCTAGAACAAGAGGCTCTACTTCCTACATTGTTTGTTCCCATGACGGGTCAAGCTGAGGAAACAAGACAAAAACAAGCTGACCCAGCTCATCCAGCTTTGATCAATGGCGATTTCGAGATGCCTTTGCCGGAAAATGGGCATGTGGTGGGCTGGTATTATCAACGTGGACTGAAGCTAGAGAAAAGTTCGACCGCTCCGTCGGGTCAATCCTTTGTGCGTTTCGACAACGAAATCCCCTCCCAGCCTACCAGCCTATTACAAGGCCTAGCCATCGATGGTCGCCTGGTGACGCAAGTGAAACTCAGCGGCAGCGTCAAAGTCGATGGTGTGAAGCAGGGTGCCAACAACGAAGAATTGCCAGCCATCAGCATCCAATTCTTCGATGAAAACCGAAAACGCGTCGGCCTACATTGGCTTGGTCCATTCCGAGGCACCCGAAAGTGGCACAATGTGTATGACACCTTTAGGGTTCCCCCAACTGCCCGAGAAGCGATCGTTTCCATCGGTTTATTCGGTGCAACCGGCAGCGTCAGCTTTGATAACATCCAATTAGAAAGTGCTTCTAAATAGCCTTTCTCTCCAGCACTTTTAAAGTTTTCTGACCTAAACTTCAAAAAGATCCCATTTACCCTAAACCGCAAAATCTACCCAGGCTTCTTGAACATGTAATTCGCGCAGGTATCCTGTTAAAGACCCAGGCTGCGCAAATTGCGTAAAGTTTACCGCGAGAAGTCTACCGCGAGCCTGGGTATGGGATTAGGGAAGCTCTTCCAGAACAACGTGTTGGACTCAGAAGGAAAAGACTCATGAGAATTGATTTGCGAGTACCTCGCTTGGCTGCCTTAATGCTGGCAGTTATTGCCTATGCAGCACCAACCAGCCAAGCAGGCTGGGGCTCCTATGGCAGCTATGGCTCGTACGGCAGCAGTGGCGGTTCCTCCGGCGGAAGCTCGGGCAGTTATGTCGTTTCGCATAGCTATGGCTCGTCGGGTGGCAGCTACAGTTCGTACGGATCCAGCGGTGGTGGTCATCACCACCTGCTCGGCGGCCTGTTCCGCAAGCTTCACAATGTTTTCCACCACCATCATCATGTTTCTTACGGCAGCTACGGCTCGCATGGTAGCAGTGGTGGTTCATCGGGTGGTTCATCGGGTGGCTCATCGGGCCATTCCTATCCAGGCTACACCTATGGCAGTTCTGGTGGAAGTTCCGGAGGAAGCTCTGGTGGTAGCTCCGGCGGTTATCATTCCGCAAGCGTCAATTCCAGCGTTAATCACTACGCTGGTCGAGCTTCAGTTCCTTCCTTCTTGGCTGAAGGAAGCGCTATCGGCAATGAAGCCCACTTGACCATCGCAGTACCCGATGCCGCTCGCGTATTCGTCAACAACAAAGCAACCACCAGCTCCGGCCCGCTGCGTCAGTACGTTAGCCGCGGCTTAGAAGCTGGCCGCTCCTACCGATTTGCTATCCGCGCCGAGATGGAACGAGATGGTCAGTTGGTAACAGAAGAGAAGATTGTTGTCTTGACTCCCGGCACACGCGAAGAAGTTGCTTTCGCACTTCTAAGCCCAGACGTGCCTGTCGAAACCGCCTTGACTCTCAACCTTCCAGCTGATGCCGAAGTTACCTTGGCTGGCAACACAACCAAGGCTGAAGGTGAGACACGAACATTCAAGACCATGCAATTGAAGCCTGGTCAGGTTTGGGAAGATTACGAAATCGTCGTTCGCTATCAGGAAAATGGCGAAACCGTTACCAAGAACGAAAAGATTCGTTTGATCGCTGGTGACAAACTAGAACTTACGATCGGAACCAATTCCAAAGATCGCTTAGCTTCGAAGTAACGACTGTCGATCAAGCAATCGTTCGACCCCTAAAACGAAACATCCTGATTGCTTCTGCACTCAGGATGTTTTCTTTTTATGCTCCATCGCCGACTTGATCGAATCGTTGATACACAACGACTTTCGATGATTGCTAAAACATCGATCGCGACTTGGATCATTCTGAACAAGGCGAGGAAAACCCATTGCCTCTCCTCGCAAGCATCATTGAACGCAACATCTAGAGCACGATAACGCTGAGTACATCTCATTTCGCCTCTAAACCGAGCTCACCCATCACAGATAATCACAGGATTCCCGCCCAATCTCTCAAGCGAAATTTTGGGCTGCGTTTCGTGCCCGAATGCGAACACACTCTTCGGCCTCGGCTAACCCTAATCTCTTGCTAGGCCACGAGTGACATTAACCTCAGCTGTGCCTCCAAAGCGAAAGAGTGGAGTAGGGCTGTCGCCCCAATAAGTTCGTACGATCCATAATTACTTCAGCGACCGTCACCTTAACCATCGGTACCATCGCAATCAGTCGGCAGGGCAATCAATTGGCAGGGCTATCAGCCAGCAAAGTCGAGCCAAATAGAATAAGTTACCGGCCTAGCCTTCCCGCCGAACCTGACTGGGCTGATTTCCTGCCAGTGCCCTCGCTAACTTTGGGCGAGCGACAGTGCTTCAGCCGATAAAAGAGTTGCCTGATTCCGCGAGTCGCCGTGACCGAGGCTACTGCCAGAGTGAGATTCCGATTGACAAGTATCAGCTTTGAATTGAAACCGTAGACAAAGTGGTCATATGCGAAACGAGGCTACACGAATTCCATCGTCCAATCGTTCTACAACCAGCGATTCGGAAACAAGCCCGGCAACATCGCCTACGATGGCTGGCTCATCAACTTCATGGAGTCCAAAATTTCGACTCTTGGTAAGTCTCCTGATCATGCTACATGTAATGGCGGTCTTTGCAGAGCCATTTCGTTTTTTCACTAGGAGCTCACAACGACTGCACTCTCCTGATGCAGGGCTGATTCGTGGTTGGCTATCTCCATATATTGATTTCGCGTACCTGCATCATGGCTATTTTTTCTTTGCTCCGAATCCAGGGCCAAGCCATCTCATCTCAGCTCAGCTTGGCCCTGCAACACCACCCCACCAACCTCGCGAAGTGGTGATCCCTGACAAAACCACACAGTGGCCGCGTCTGTACTATCATCGCCACTTCATGCTAAGCGAATTCCTGCATAACTCGTTTGCTCCTCCGGAGCAACCAATCGAAGCGAATACCGATCCTTACATCATGGAACGTTGGAAGATAGATCGCGAACTCTACATTGCGATTACCGACTCTATCAAAAACCACTTTAAAAAAATCGAGAACGTCGATGAAGTGGAGATTCGAAGAGTCGAGCATCTATTGCCTAATGACATTCAGGTCTATCAAGAGAAATGGAAGCTCACTGATCCGCGACTTTACATACTCTTGCCCGAAAGCCTTTCGGAAACGGCCCCAGCATCTCTACCCAGCGATGCCATTCGGCCAGCCAATCCAGCAATATCGCTTCCAGCACAGACCTCCCCAGGCGCTGAGGTTTTGGAGGAAATACCATGAGGGGCTCCACCAATCTTCCGGCAAACCGAGCAGAACAAAAATCACAAGCAACAGACGCTCAGCTTAATCAGTCGATGGCAGCCTCCTGCGTTGCGGCAACGATCAAATACATCCATGACCTCTCCGATTCCTGGAATCGATTTTGGTTTGAGCCACTAGCACCGCACACCTTGGCGTTCATCCGAATTGTTACAGGCATGATGTTGCTTTACATGCATGCCGTCTGGGCCAGTGACCTGATGGCTTTTCTAGGTCCAGATGCTTGGCTAACAGGCGATGTAGTACGAAAGGTACACGAGGGAGACTATACCTGGACCTATTTGACCTATGTCGACTCCCCGATACTCATCTGGCTTAATCACTTATTGATGATAGCGGTGGCTCTTCTGTTCACTGTAGGTATGTGGACTCGCGTGACAGCACCGCTTGCCTGGATCTTAAACCTGATGTATTGCCACCGGCTTACAGGACACCTCTTCGGACTCGACCAGATCATGATGATGCTCATGATGTATTTGATGATTGCTCCCTGCGGAGCGGTCTACTCATTAGATGCGATACGCTTTCGTAATCGAGCCGTGAGTGAAGTTCGGAAATCATGGTGGTTGCCTGGTCCTGGCTCCAGCACATCAGCGCGTATTGCGACACGTTTAATACAACTACATCTGTGCATTATCTATCTCTTCGGCGGTGTCAGTAAATTGCGCGGTGAAATGTGGTGGGATGGTACCGCACTGTGGTATGCCTTAGTGAACTGGGAATACCAATCGATTGATGCTATTTGGTTAGGCTATTACCCAACGCTCTTGGGAGCACTGGCTCACATCACTATTTTTTGGGAGACGTTTTATTGTGCTGCAATATGGCCTCGTTTCTCGCGTCCCTGGGCCTTAGCGATTGCCTTTGGCGTACATTTGGGGATTGCCGCAGGCCTCGGCATGATCACGTTTGGCTTGATGATGATCGTAGCCAATCTCTCGTTTGTCTCGCCGGAAACGACGCAGTGGGTGATCGCAAAAATAAGCAGACGCCCTAAAAGCTGAGGGCTCTTAGAGCGTCTGACTTCTTTGATCGATCGAAATTAGAACACTAACTCGGTGCTGCCAGTGGATGATATTGGGCTTATGCGCCGTATTTGCCGAGTCGTCCAGCATTAGCCAAGGCCAAAGTCATCAAATACTGTGCCTCGAAGTGTCCTAAGCCGCCCGTGATACAGGTTGTCTCATTGAACGTCTTATGAGGATCAGGTCGGCAACAGTCCGATACCAACAGCGTAGGAACTGGATGCCAAGAGTGACTCTTCAGATAGCTCGGTGTGCTATGATCACCGGTAACGATCAACACATCAGGCTTCAAAGCATTGATGCGTGGGAGCAAGCTATCGAGTTCTTCGATACGCTTAACCTTTTCAGCGAAGTTTCCATCTTCGCCCGTGCTATCGGTGTACTTGAAATGAATGAAGAAGAAGTCGTAATCTTTCCAGGACTGCTCAAGAACGTCCATCTGTTCAGCCAATGTATGGGCTTTACCAATCACATCCATGCCTACTAATCGAGCCAGTCCTTTGTACATCGGATAGACCGCAATAGCGGCCGCCTTTAGGCCGTAGACTTCTTTGTAAGTCGGCAGGGCAGGTTTACCTGCAAAACCTCGCATGGTGTGGAAATTGGCTTTGGGATGTCCAGCCAGAA
>JAUMAI010000429.1:5879-6174 GCA_032116775.1 Pirellula sp.
TTTGGCTTGTCGCAAAAATTCTTTGGCCACTTCAGCCGTCTTAGCACTTGCGGCATCTGCGGGGCGGGGATCTAAAGCAGGTACACCTGTTTTTTGCGGATCGGTATCCAGCACGCTTCCTCCGAGCCCTTCGCCACGGAATACGACAACAAAGCGGTGCTCTTTGACGGGCTCTACAAAAATCTCAATCCCTGGAATCTTCACTTGTCTGAGCGAGATAGCCAACGGAGCACTTTCTTCCGAAGAAATTCGCCCAGCTCTGCGGTCGGTAATATTTCCGTTAGCGTCGACAGTG
>JAUMAI010000430.1:0-3188 GCA_032116775.1 Pirellula sp.
AAAAATGTCGACGCTTCAGCTTTGATTCACGGATTGTCATAGCGGTTTGATCCTTCGCTGCAAATAAAGAGCCTATCAACGAGGCGATAGATTTATCGTGAAAGCCAAAAAAACTAGGCAGCTCCATGTGAGATTGGGCTGCCCAGGTGTGGTGGTATTATAGCAGTAACGATCTTCGATCGCATTAAGCCAAAAGTTTGGCAATCGGCTTGCCGCCACCTCCAATTCGGAAGGGACGGCCATTAGGTGAGAAATGCTCTTCTTCGGTATTGATTCCCAGGGCTGCGGCTATGGTTGTGTTGAAGTCTGCTATCGATACATGATCGGATTCAACCGTGAAGCCATCAGCATCAGACGAGCCATACACCTGACCTGTTTTGATACCCGCGCCCGCCAACAGATAGGTGAATGCTCCAGGGTGATGATCGCGTCCGGCATTTTCATTGATTTTCGGTGTGCGACCAAATTCCGACTGTAAAACCACTAAAGTCGTTTGCAATAAGCCCGTGGCTTGTAGCTCGCTTAAGAAGTAGCTCATCGCCTGATCTAATTGGCCTGCACGGTTGGGTAGTTCGTTGAAGATCTGCTGATGCATATCCCAACCTTCGAATTCGACTTCTACGCATCGCACTCCAGCTTGCAGCAAGCGTCGCGCTAATAAGCAACCTTGTCCAAACCGATTCGCACCATAGGCTGATAAAACTTTTTCCCCTTCCTTTTTTATGTCGAAAGCCTCTAAATCTTTGCTTCCCATAAACTTAACCGCTTGGCGGTAAAGTTCGTTATAAGCTTCCATTTCGGAACCGGTGTATTTGTTCTGAAACTGAGTGTCGAACTTGCGGGCCAGTAGCAAGCGGCGTCGAAAATTCTCTTCTGACAAATAGGCTGGAGATTGAATGTTTTCCAGACCACGATTGGGATCTGCAACAGGTACAGGGAGGAGTTTGGGATCCAAAAAACCTGCGTTGGGATGTTCATTGCCATTGCCGATAAGCACATTCGGAGGGAGAGTCTTGCTGATGGAGCCTAGAGCCATAGTTGTCCATGCTGCCATGCTTGGATGTTGAATACTATTAATTTTTTTATAACCGGTACGCATCAAATACGTACCCTGCTCATGATCACCCGTTTCCGTGCTCATGGACCGGATAATGGCGAGACGGTCCGCCATGCCAGCCAACTTTCCCACCGATTCGCCGAACTGGACTCCAGCAATTTTAGTCGCTGTAGTCTTAGTGGTCCCCTGAGTCTCTCGCCCTGGCTTGGGATCAAATGTGTCGATATGGCTCATTGCCCCGCGCATCGTCAGCAGTACTAATTGCTTCGCTTTTCCCGTAGGAGGATCAGCTGCTGCTACCATGTTATCCAACCACGGAAGCAACTGGACTCCTAATAAACCTGCTGCAGTTCGAGCGAAGAAATCACGTCGAGCCAAGGGATGGGCTAGGATCTCAGGTAGTGAATCAGTCATGAGAATTCTACGGCGAAGAGATTATTGGATGAAAAGAAATTCGCGGGTGTTTAGCAGAGCCCACAACACGTTGCCATAGCCTACTTCAGGACGATTTTTATTATTGATTTCCTGAGTCGCTATTTCGCGGGCATCGCCTGTAGGGCGGCGAGATAACACAGAGATAAAGAGTACATCAATCGCATTGCGGGGGCCGGCTTCCACAACATTGTCGTAGACGACTGAGCCCTTCTTTAACATGATGTGAGTGATCGGACCATTGAACATCGCCAATATCTGTGGCACTGTGGCGACTTCACGTCCACCTTCTATGGTTTCGCGGTCGCTCTGACCAAACTGGCGTAAGAAATGCCCTAATGGTAAAGGTGTTGGTATCTCGCTTGCGCGTACCAGCAATTGACCTTCAAAGCCGCAGAGCTTCTGTCGTTCAGAATTAAGATGGGGAGGGAACAAACTCTTGGCATATCTTTCGCTTGCTGTCTCTGCAACACCGAGATTAGCTTTGCTCCAATCCAAGTCCACGATGGTAATATAGTCTTTCGCCGTAGGACGTTGAAACGACCAATGATTGTAGGCGACCAAAGTGATCAGCGAGTCCCACAATTGCTCAGCCGTCATTCGCTTAAGGACTGGGCCAGCATACCGGAATGGCTCGCTTTCAAAGGGTTCACGTAGGACGGCCTGGCGCTGGTAGGCTTTGGTGTGGGCGATGATGCGCACAAATTCTCTCA
Source organism: Pirellula sp. (assembly GCA_032116775.1). GTDB lineage: Bacteria > Planctomycetota > Planctomycetia > Pirellulales > Pirellulaceae > JAFLCP01. The sequence continues at coordinate 2,203 of JAUMAI010000430.1, forward strand.
AGTCAAAGTTCAGTCGCAGCATTTCATTGGTTAAGTGATCGAGTAAAACTGGATCGCTGGGTTTATTGTTGTCATTGAAGTCGTCGACTGGTTCGATAACACCAATGCCCATCATCTTTTTTTTTAATCTATTGGCGATATTACGGGCGAATTGACGATTTTCGCGATGGGTCAACCAAGAAGCGAATTGCTGCCGAAGATCCGCTTTTTCCGCAGAGGTTGGGACTGCATCCCAAAGCACTTTGGGTTTGACAACATCATTAGGCTTAGCATCGGTATACTGGTAATCATGCGGCAATTTTAATGGGCGATTAGCGTATCGAATGGAGAACGCATTAGCATTTACCAATTGCTGTAGTTGGCCAGGTATTTTGCCGTCTGGATATTTTGCTCGGGCTTGTTTCAGCAGTTCGCCTGGAGGTGTTCCACCCTGTTTGAAGCGAGGATCATTGTTTCCTATTCGATACTGTGTTCCCGATGTGAAGGCCGCTAGTTCATAAAACTGTTTTTGCGTCCAGGAATCAAAGGGATGGTCATGGCATTGGGCGCAACCGATTTGTTTGCCGAGAAATACTCGCACCGTATTATCGACATAAGGGAGCGGCATGCCTTGGTCGCGTAGCTGAAAACCAACCGCTGGATTTTCCCAGACCTTACCATCGGCGGTAAGCATCTCTTGAACCCATTGATCGTATGGCTTGTTGGCAGCAATCGATTCTTTCACATAGGCCAAATATGGATCGAGAAATAGATTGCCATTGGGGCGTTCTGTGAGTCGCAAAACGTCAGCCCAATAATTGTAGAAGTGACTTACGTAGTCAGGACTTTCCAATAAATCATCGATTAGTTGATTTCGTTTGGAAGAGGATTTGGAGTCAATGAATTTCTTAGCTTCATCATAGGTGGGTATACGTCCGCCTAATTCCAGGAACGCACGACGAACGAAGAGATCGTCTTTTAGCGGAGGTTGGGGAGTTTGACCGCTG
>JAUMAI010000431.1:0-2505 GCA_032116775.1 Pirellula sp.
AGCCCAGTCGTTCCAAACGGTTGCACGAGAAATCTGTGCTTAAATCTCAGCAGGCATTAGCTGGGCTTTAGGTTCGGGATGCGTAAATTTGCTGAGAATTGACTGATCTTAAGTTGTTGCTGGGTAGAGGCTTGTGACTCAATCGAACCGTCTGGCAAGCGTCGTGTAGGGGGATGGCATGGCAATTGCCTATCTGGCTGATGGCCAAACAAGATCGCTCTGGGCAGGAGCGATGGTTTTTGCGTTGGCAACTTAAGGAGTTCCATTTCCATGTCGAAAAGTCAAATGATCAAAACCAACCTGGCGAGCCCGGGAGAAATTGCGATTGGAGCAAGTTGGGGGAAAAACAATCATGCGGGGCAACATGAGTTTAGCAGCAACATCAGAAGTTTGGATATCAGTGAACGCTATCATCGGCTAACGAGTCACTCTCTCACGGTCCCAGTTTGCTCATTATTTATCGGATTGATTTCCGCTTACGACTCCTATCTGACGGTGAAGTACGTTGACTTCTTGCAGGGGTTAGAATTGAATCCGATCGGCCGATGGTTGATGGGCTTGGATGAACCAATGATGCAAGAGTCACCGCAAATCGCTCTATTCTTGGGCTGTAAGTTTGCGGGAACTGTTATTGTGTTGTTTGTTTTGCAAATGCTTTGGATGTGGCGACGAAAGCTGAGCGGAGTGGTCGCTTTAAAAGTTGCCTTAGCGCAATTTCTACTCGCTTGCGTGCTACTGTTTTGGCCAAACAGCTGACGTTTCTTTAGAGACTAGCCATCTTTAGAGACTAGCCATCTTTAGAGACTAGCCATCTTTAGAGACTAGCCATCTTTAGAGACTAGCCATCTTTAGAGACTAGCCATCTTTAGAGACTAGCCTAAGGAGCACCAAGCCCTTGGCCACCGCTAGGAATTCGTAGGTGGACCAGTTGCTGCAAGAGTGCTGCAGCTTGGGCAATGAAGAGAAATTTTTAGCCACCAAATAACTAGGGACTGCAAACCAAGTTCCCTAGGGTGTCACATTGACCGGGGCGTTGTTGTTTGGCGCCTGGTTCGGTGTGGCTTGCGGAGCCGTTTCCGGTGCGGGTGGAGCCAAGGCATCATCCATCATCATTAAGAAAACCTGCGATGGACTTTTATCGAATCGTTCGAGGCTGGCTTTTAATCCATCCGCTTGTTCGCCACCGCGTTTGATGAATTGTCTGAGATCTTCTAAGGAGGGATTCTCTTTCACAACTAATCCCGAGCGATCGGATTTTGCTAGGGTCACTGATTGCAAAACGAATTCCAAGGCGCTGCGAGTGAGTTTTCCTTCAGAGACAAGTCTTAGCAATCTTTCACAAGTGCGTGTGGCTTGTTCTTTTTCAAGCTCGGTTAACTCCGTTGAGGAAGCGATCGCACCGAGAGCGGCTTGCACAAATCCCCACATCAACGCTGGGTTGTCGGTCAACCGGAAACGCAAGCGTCGGAGTTGCGTATCATCTAGCTGACCCTCATCCATTTGGCGTGTTAACTCATTGAGCTCGTCGACAATCGTCGATTTGTCGGTGGCTTCTAAGGGGGATTGTTCAACCCACGGAATTAACTGTTCGCGAATGGATCTGGCCGCGATCAAACTTTGATTCTGGTTCAGAAAGTACGAGGCTGCTGCGCATGTCACGCTCAAGACGACGCCTACGAACATCAAGACCACTAAGCAAGCTGGTATCAGAGATACTGAATCGTTGGTACCAGTTTGGGGAGTCGAAGTGCCATCCCCTGGCGACTCCACAGCCGTCTTGTGTTTGAACTTGTTGTCTTTCATCGGGTAACCAGTGGCCTTTAAAGACCTTCAGCGAGGAGCGATATGCCTAATCCCGAAATTCGATATCAAGGATTTCATATCGTAGTGTACCGCGAGGAACAGGGATGCTGACTTGCTGCCCCTTCTTCTTCCCCAGTAGTGCTGAACCGATGGGACTAGTGGCTAAGATTTTGCCGGTGTCGTAATCTTCATCTCCTTCACCGACCAGTGTGAATTCTTCAACGTCATCGTAATCCATGTCTCGGACTTTGACCGTTGCGCCGAAGACTACCTCATCCTTGGGAAGAGTGGCTGTATCCACGATGTGTGCACGAGCTAGCTTGCCGCGAAGTTGGTTGATACGGGCTTGCAGGAGTCCCTGATTTTCTCGCTGGGCGTGGTATTCAGCGTTTTCCTTCAGGTCACCTTCCGCGCGGGCAGCGGCGATCTTTTCGGCAACGCGAGGCATTTCCTCATTCTCAAGGCGATCGATTTCCGCCTTGATTCGGTTGTACCCGTCTCGGGTCATCGGAACATAGTCGCTCATGATTGCATCTCTACCAAAAAAATCCGACCTCTTTTCGAGTGCGAAAAGAGGTCGGGAGAATTGAAGTCTATTGTGGATCTTTATCGTTCAAGCCAAAGCTCGAAATGTCAAGATTTAATCGAATATGGATTACTCGGTTTCGCTCGATTATACCAGCGGCCAAAGTGCTCGAAAGT
>JAUMAI010000431.1:2515-2825 GCA_032116775.1 Pirellula sp.
GGAAAATTCGCTCCCCTGCGGAGCTGAAAGTCCGTATTAGTCTTTGGCTGCCATGTACAGCAATCGCCCGCATGAGGGGCAGAAAACCGGCTGTTCCAAGCGCAAGTGGTCGACAACTTTGGGGGTGAGTACGTGGTAGCAACCGCCACAGGTCATGTTTTCCATTTCTGCCATCGCCTCGTCGTTGCGAGAATTGACGACACGCAAGAAATCTGGTTGGAAATCATCCGGCAAAACCAATTCGGCTGCTTTGTAGGCTTCACTGACTCGCTGTAATTCTCCTTTTACGACTTCGAGACGATCGGTGACT